>JANXTN010000037.1 GCA_025352435.1 Ferruginibacter sp.
GTACAATATATATTGATGAAGCAACAAGCCTGATTAAAAAAGCAAAAACCACCACAAAAGACAACGGTACTTACGAGTTAGAAATGACTTATGGAAAATACGCAACGTATGGTTTGCCCGATAAAATAATTTTTTCCTTCAATGCAAAGGATTACAAACTTCCAAAGGGAATTACGTTTGACTTTGATGACGGAGCAGCCCCAACTGTGACAGATAAATTAAAAGGGAAAAAAGGCAGAGCTGAAATTACTTTCAGCAATTACATTGTAAATAAAGGAGTGGACGATGCAATCTTTAAATAGGTGATTATTCTAAAACAATCTTTTCATCTACTACGTTTCTCAACACAAATGCACTTCGCTTTTTTAGAGGGTTTGCATGCTGTTGTTTTATTTCGTTTTTCATATTCACAATATCAATACACTTAAATATTGCTTCTCTAAAGGAGGCCTCATCTGCAATTCCTTTCCCTGCTATATCAAATGCAGTACCATGATCTGGTGATGTGCGCACACCTTCAATACCTGCAGTAAAATTTACACCTTCACCAAATGCCAGCGATTTAAATGGAATCAATCCCTGGTCATGATAAAGCGCCAATACACAATCAAATTTTTCGTGGCTTCCTCTTGCAAAAAATGCATCAGCGCTATAAGGTCCAAAACAAAGAATTCCTTTTTTATTTGCTTCTTCTAAAGCAGGTTTTATAACCTCAATTTCTTCTTTACCCACAAGCCCATCATCACCAGTATGTGGGTTCAAACCAAGCACTGCGATTTTTGGTTTGTTTATTCCAAAATCTTTTTTAAGAGAATCGTTGATGATCTTTAGTTTACCTAAAATATTGTCTTTTGTAATAAATTGCGCAACATCCTTAATAGCTACGTGTTCAGTAAGCAATGCAACTTTCATATTATCTGCTACCATCATCATGGCCACATCTTTTACTTCAAACAGATTTTTTAAATAAGGCGTATGTCCTGTATAATTAAATGCTTCGCTTTGTATGTTTTTTTTATGGATAGGTGCAGTAACAAGTCCGTTGATCATGTTCTCCTTTAAAGCACCTGCTGCAGTTGTAAGGCTTAGCAGCGCATATTTTCCACCGGTTTCATTTAGTTCTCCCGGTGTAACCGCCACATCATCTTCCCAGCAGTTGTATACATTAACCTGTTTCGTATTTATTCTTGTTGAGTCCTTCGCAATGTTGAATGTGATGTTATTTTCAGGAAGCGTTTTTCTGTAAAAATTGAGCACTTTGTTATTTGCAAAAATTACAGGCGTGCATATATCTAACATCCGGCTATCGCTCAATGTTTTTACGATGACTTCAGGTCCAATGCCATTAATATCTCCACAACTAATACCTATTACCGGTTTGTAATCAACATTGCTCATATTATCTGTATATAAATTCGCACAAAATTATGCGTATTTTTTATTTCTTGCTGTTTTAACTTCCAATATGCGATGTTTTTGCTGGGCATACGCAATTAGTTATTTAATCCTGTTTTTTAAGGCTGTTCAGTTGAAATTGCAGGCATGTTTTTATTGTATTTTTGCCGCATGTACAAGTTGAAGAAATCGCTGGGGCAACACTTCTTAAAGGATGATTTGATTATAAAGAGAATTGTAGATGTTTTACAGGAAAACAGTTTTCAAAATTTATTGGAAGTAGGACCAGGCGGCGGAGCACTTACAAAAGAATTAATTAAAATTGAAAATATAAATTTTAAGGCGGTGGAACTGGATGATGAAAAAGTCCCGCTACTTAAACAGAAATATCCTGTCTTAAACGACAAAATCATACATGAAGATTTTTTACAGATTGAAAAACCATTTGAAGAAAAGTTTACCATAATTGGTAACTTCCCCTACAATATTTCCACAGAAATTTTATTTAAAATATTAGACTGGAAAGATGAAGTGCCTATTGTTATCGGCATGTTTCAGAAAGAAGTGGCACAAAGAGTTGCCGCCGCTCCCGGAAATAAAATTTATGGCGTTACGAGTGCGCTTTTACAACCATTTTACGATATTGAATATTTGTTTGATGTGCCTCCTGAAAGTTTCAAACCTCCACCAAAAGTAATGAGTGGCGTTATTAGGCTTACAAGAAAGGCAGAACCTTTAGTAGTAAGATCAGAAAGAGCATACAAAGTATTAGTGAAAACCGCTTTTCAGCAAAGACGTAAAACATTGCGTAATGCTGTAAAATCATTGTTTACACAGGAAGAATTACAGGATGAATTATTTAATAAGCGTGCGGAGGTGTTGAGCATTCAGGATTTCGCAGCGCTTACTTTTAGAATGATATAAACTTGCACTTAGAAAAAGACAAATAGAATGAACCAATCAATAGAGACGAAAGTAAGACTTGTAACTGCTGCAGCATTATTTGACGGCCATGATGCTGCGATCAATATCATGCGCAGAATTTTGCAAAGTAAAGGTGCGGAAATTATACACCTCGGCCACAACAGAAGCGTTGCAGATATTGTGGAATGTGCCATTGAAGAAGATGTACAGGGCATTGCGATAACCAGTTACCAGGGTGGTCACGTGGAGTTTTTTAAATACATGAAAGACCTGTTGGTAGAAAATGGTTGTGGTCATATAAAAATATTTGGCGGCGGTGGTGGTACTATTTTACCGTCGGAGATTGAAGAGTTACACAACTATGGCATCACCAGAATTTACAGCCCTGATGATGGGCGTAGAATGGGTTTGGAAGGAATGATACAGGATGTGATAGATAAAAGTAGCCCCCTTAACCCCCCCGAGGGGGGAACAAACGCAGCATCTTATGAAAATGGGAAGTTTGCGTTGGGTGAGTGGAAGGACATTATAAAAATTGCCAAAGCCATAACTGCTGCGGAAAATGGAGAAGGGCTATCTTATGAAAATATAAAGTCACCTCAAAATATTAGTGACCAGAACCTCCCTTCGGGGGGGCAGGGGGGCTGCGTGTTAGGAATTACAGGTACCGGTGGTGCGGGGAAATCTTCTGTAACAGATGAAATCGTTCGCCGATTTTTAAATAATTATACAGATAAAACAATCGCAGTAATTTCTGTTGATCCCAGCAAAAAGAAAACGGGTGGTGCATTGCTTGGAGATAGAATCAGAATGAATTCCATTTCGTCTCCACGGGCATATATGCGCAGCCTTGCAACAAGAGAAAGTGATAAAGCACTAAGTCAGTACGTAACGGAAGCCTTACAGATTTGTAAAAATGCCGGGTTCGATTTAATCATTTTAGAAAGTGCAGGTGTTGGACAAAGTGATGCATCTATTTTGGAGCATTGCGATGTGAGCATGTATGTGATGACACCGGAATACGGCGCACCGTCTCAACTGGAAAAAATAAACATGCTGGATTATGCAGATGTTATTTGCCTAAATAAATTTGATAAAGCGGGAGCACTCGATGCCTTGCACGATGTCCGCAAACAATACAAACGCAACTACAATTTGTGGGATGCAAAAGACGAAGAACTCCCCGTTGTAGGAACTATTGCGGCGCAGTTTAATGATGCAGGCGTGAATACATTGTTTGATAAACTCATAAATGTAATTGCTACAAAAACCGGAAATGATTTTGGCTCCCATGAAGCCTTTGCAAAAAGCGGAGGTATGGATGGTTCTATCATTCCACCAAAGAGAGTTCGCTACTTAGCAGAAATTTCTGAAACCATTGCTGAATACGATTTGTGGGTGAAAGAACAAAGTGCGTTAGCAACGCAATTGTATCAAATAGAAGGAGTTTTACAAACTGTAAAATCATCTGATGCAGTTGCAGAGCTGAATAAAATAAAGAACAACATCAAAGAAAACCTAACTCCATCTAATAGAAAAC
>JANXTN010000064.1 GCA_025352435.1 Ferruginibacter sp.
CAATGTTTGGCCCTACAGTCAGTCCAAGGTTTGATGGCAACGTCCATGGAGTAGTTGTCCATGCCATGAAAAATATTTCCCCACCTATTTTTTCTATTGCTTCTGCCGCCGCAAAGTTCTCACCATTTCCAACTTGCCACTGCCCACTTACCACCTTAAACATCACCGTTGCACTCGTATCTTTCAAATCTTTGTACGTTCCCGGTTGGTTAAGTTCGTGGCTGCTTAAGCCTGTACCTGCAGCGGGCGAGTATGGTTGTATACTCACGCTCTCATATAAATAATCCTTTTTGTACAATTGGCTTAGACACCACCAAAGTGTTTCTATATAATTGTTTTCAAAAGTCACATACGGGTTATCCAGATCTACCCAATAACCCATTTTTTGTGTGATGTCATCCCACTTATCCTTATACTGCATCACCACCTCACGACACTTTTTATTATAATCCTCAACAGATATTTTTTTACCAATATCTTCTTTTGTAATGCCCAATATTTTTTCTACACCCAACTCTATTGGTAAGCCGTGGGTATCCCAGCCGCCTTTGCGTTTTACCTGAAAACCCTGCATGGTCTTATACCTACATACCAAATCTTTTAAAGTACGGCTAATAACATGGTGAATTCCAGGCATTCCATTCGCACTTGGGGGACCTTCGTAAAATACAAAGGGCGTATTGCCTTCTCTAAGCTCAATACTTTTTTTAAATGCCTCTGCCGATTCCCATTGCTTTAGTACTTCCTCACTTATCGAGGGAAGATTTAACTGTCCGTAAGTTTTATATCCCACACTCATCAAATATCTATTTTAAATTGTGCGCAAAGGTACATTAATACATTATTCCGTTATTTCAATATTTGTCTTGTTTATCGATCTTACCAAGTGCACTTCCATCAAAGCAAAAAGCTTAGAAAATTAATTTCTAAGCTTTTGTATCTATTATTAAACTAAACAACCTCCGGGTTTGAATCCAATAAAATCGATCAATGGATTAATAATTCACAAGGTTTTATCCCTGTTTGCTTTTTAAAAGCGGTACTAAAGTGCGAAATAGAAGAGTAGCCTAGTAAATGAGAAACCTCTGTTACACTTAATCCTTTTTCGTACAACAAATATTTAGCATGTTCCATTCTTTGGCTTTGGTAAAAATCAAATATGGTCGTTCCAAATATTTCCTTAAATCCCTTCTTTAAATAACACTCGTTTATAGCAACTTTTCTGCTCAATGCCTTAATAGTGATTGGCTCCCCAATTCGCTGTAACAAGATTTCTCTTGCTTTAATGATCTTGTCTCTGTCTGCTTCATTAGACAAGAATTTACAACTAAACGTTGCATCTTCTTTGTCACCTAACATACAATCCATACTATATAAAAGCAAGATCTGCATCTGTGCGTTTACAAAAATGTTGGCATGTGTGTCTGTGTAAGTGTGATTTAACAAAGCATCAATTGCTATCCTTGTCTTTCCACACAATGGCAATATTTTGCTGAAAGAGTTCTTATGGGTAAAGGACAGGACACTGTCAGAAAAAGACGGCGTATTTTTATTGGCCTTTACAAACTGTTGCAAATACGAAGGGGAAAAACTAAAACTTAGTACATCAATAGTCTCCTCTTTTTCCGCATCATTATGCTTTTGGTCACCATAAATACTACCACTTAGGCAAAACTTTAACTGGAGGTTATTAGAAACCTCATCATTGGTAATATACATGTATTCTAATATACCCTTATCATCTACAGACCATTGCGGTAACCGTTTATACCTCTTAATAGAGTAATGGATTGAACCAGGAACATTGCGATCTACTTCGTGTAAGAGATGCAAATCTTCCTGCAAAAACGGTTGTCTCTGTGCTAACGATAAAATGTCTTGTGCCAATATTGTCATAGTGTAAAACTAACGAACATTAGTTAGATTAGGAAATAAATTATTTTATTTAACATTTGGTGTTGCAACATTAAATAAAATAGCTACAGAAATTGTCACTATTTTATCCTATTTCGTAAATTGAAGATAGAGGAGTACGGAGCTGTAAGGTCTTAAAGATGTGTATTTATCGTTTATTACAAAATAACCATCTTTATAAGCGGCTATTCCCTCCCAATTATAGCTACAATAAGTGTTGGGAAAATCCCACAAAGGTTGCCATGTGTAGCCGTTGTTTTTCTTGTTTAGGGATATCAATCTCGCATAACTTTTATAACTGCCGCTATCGTAAATTAATCTATGGCTTGTTGAATCCGAAGCAGAAACTCTATAAACCTCATCTTCACCACCACCATTATAGAAGTAATTGATGGCAGTAAATGTATGCTTGCCAGTAGCGGTAATATCTGTTATTCTAAAGGGTAATTTTTCTATGGAGGATGTTTTATTCTCTAGCAGTTTAAAGGACCGTGCATCTATCCTTTTTACAACATTATTCGCCTCAAAATAATTGTACTCAAAAAAAGCCTGTACAGATTTTTTAGATTTTGCTATCGCTTCAAAACCCGCATTGTATACATGCTTTCCATTGGTATAAAAAGGTTTTGCAAGCGTAACAAATTGGCTTGTATCCAATATTATAGACCTATCGCTCAGTATGCCTTTCAGCAAATAACAATTGTTAGATGGAGTGGCAGTTTCTACCGAAAAATAAAATTTCTTTTTATCGATAATCATTGCTTCCAAACCTTCATATTCGTCACCATTTGCTTTCATTTTTTCTCTTAGAATATCTAAATAATAAATAGGTATTTTTCTATACGGCAAAATGAAAGATGTATCAATAAGTTTCTTTTCAATGTCTTTTATTTGTATGGAATAAATTTTAGCTTCAGCACCATCCTGCAACCTGCTTTCACTCATTAAAAACAAGGTTTTTCCCTTTATGTATAAACCGGAAAACTGGTTGTCATAGTAAGAAATTTCCGGTGGCAGAGAAATATTTTTCACTTTGAAATTCACTTTCTGAGCTGTTATATTCAGCGTCATTAAAAGTATGTTTACGGCAAATAAAAATTTCATACATACAAACTTATAGCAAATCAGTTACACCTTTTGCCTCTTCTACAAATGTTTAATCCAGTGGGATTCTTTTACTTGGTTTTAAGCTTAAAATCATGTGGGCAAATGGTTAAAAACGACCTCTTTTTAGCCTTGGGAAACCACCTAAATTCCTTAACTTCGCCCGCACCCGATTTACAATGGATGTTACCAATTATGAGTATAGAAAATGAAGTTTTACCGGAAGCTATAATGCCCGCCTATGGCGCAGATAGCATCACCGTTTTAGAAGGTTTAGAAGCCGTACGTTTACGCCCAAGTATGTACATTGGCGATACCGGCGAAAAAGGTCTGCATCACCTCGTTTATGAAGTAGTAGATAACTCCATTGATGAAGCATTAGCGGGATGGTGCAAAAATATAACTGTTAACATTCACGAAGACAATTCTATCTCTGTTGAAGATGATGGTCGTGGTATTCCTACCGGTATCAACAAAAAAGAAAATAAATCAGCACTGGAAATTGTGATGACGGTATTACACGCCGGCGGTAAGTTTGATAAAGACACTTATAAGGTTTCCGGTGGTTTGCATGGTGTGGGCGTAAGTTGCGTAAATGCACTTAGTACAAAATTAATTGCTACAGTAAACAGAGATGGTAAAAAGTACGAACAAGAATATTGCATCGGCGTTCCACAATATGCCGTAAGAGAAATTGGTACCAGCGAACACACAGGTACACACGTACATTTTTGGCCCGATAAAAGCATTTTTCTTACAACTGAATACAAGAGAGATATTTTAGAAGGACGTTTAAGAGAACTATCTTTTCTAAACAAAAAAATAAATATTATCCTCAACGATTTTAGGGAGAAAGAAGAGGACGGAAAATATTATACTAAAACTTTTTACAGCGAGGGCGGTATTGTAGAATTTGTTGAATACCTGGATAAAAAAGCAGGTCGCAGTCCCTTAATACCAATTGTTATTTATTGCGATGGGTATGATGAAAAAAACAATGTGGTAGTAGAAGTAGCCATGACGTACAATGCAGGATACTCTGAGCATTTATTTAGTTATGTAAACAACATCAATACCATTGAAGGTGGTACACACGTAGCAGGTTTTAGAAGAAGTATTACCCGTGTATTTAAAAGCTATGGCGAAAAGAACGGCATGTTCGAAAAAGCTAAAGTAGCCATTGAAGGCGATGATTTTAGAGAAGGCATTTCAGCCATCATTTCTGTAAAAGTTCCTGAACCGCAATTTGAAGGACAAACAAAAAGCAAGCTTGGTAACAACGAAGTAAGCGGTATTGTAGATACTACCCTTAGCCGTGTATTGGAAAATTATTTGGAAGAAAATCCAAAAGATGCCAAGACCATTATACAAAAAGTAATATTAGCAGCACAGGCAAGAGCCGCTGCAAAACGTGCAAGAGAATTGGTGCAACGTAAAACTGTTTTAGTAGGTGGTGGTT
This sequence comes from Ferruginibacter sp., assembly GCA_025352435.1. Lineage (GTDB taxonomy): Bacteria > Bacteroidota > Bacteroidia > Chitinophagales > Chitinophagaceae > Ferruginibacter. The sequence goes on from JANXTN010000064.1 coordinate 4,478, forward strand.
TGCCCGGTAAGTTGGCAGATTGTTCAGATAAAGACCCCGGACGTTGTGAGTTGTTTTTAGTGGAAGGGGATTCGGCAGG
>JANXTN010000014.1 GCA_025352435.1 Ferruginibacter sp.
TACAACAGCAGTAACACCTCTCATCTTGTAGAATTGTGTGAGGAAAAACTCACTACTTTTTTTATAAACGGAGCAGATAAAATAACTGCTGATAATTCGATTTTCCATTACAATCTCCATACACAAGAGGAAAAAGTAACAAAAGATTTTTTATCAATTGATGGTCCTGTAAAAATATTAATAAGCAGTGGTGCAAGTTGCCCCGATGCAATGGTAGAAGCGGTTATAGAAAAGATAGCTGCAATGAAAAATTGTAGTTCTAAACTTAATAATTTAAAAGCCGAGATGCTGTTGTTGAATTAATGAATTGGTTGCTTTACAAGATCTAAAGCAATTTTTAATTGTTGATCCATATCAATGTTGGTATTGTCCAACACTATCGCATCTTCTGCCTTTTTTAAAGGACTTACTTCCCTATGAGAGTCAATATAGTCACGCATTTCAAGATTATGCTTTACATCTTCCAAAACTACATTAGGGTTTTTCTCAAACATTTCTTTGAACCTCCGTTCTACCCTAGTAGCAATATCAGCCGTCATAAAAATTTTTAGTTCGGCAGATGGAAAAACAGTTGTTCCTATATCTCTTCCATCCATCACAATGGCTTTGTTGTGACCCATTTTTTGTTGTTGAGTCACGGCAAATGTTCGTACAGATGCAATAGCAGCAATATCACTTACCTTATCTGCAATTATTAAATCTCTAATGAGATACTCCACATTTTCATCATTCAAAAAAATTTCAGATTCACCGAATTTGTTGTTTGGTTCAAAATGTAAATGAATTTCATTCAATGCATTTTTTACTTCCATATCGTCTGTCCAATCAATACGGTTTCTTAAAAAATACAAAGTTATTGCCCTATACATGGCACCACTGTCAATATATGTATAACCAAGTTCTTTTGCTAATTGTTTGGCAAGTGTACTCTTTCCGCAGGATGACCAACCATCAATAGTTATGATAATTCTTTTTGCCATAAAGCAAAAATGAAACAAATTTTATGGTTTGCAAAAAGAAATTACATGCTAAACAAAACCTATTAAAAAACCCATCCAAAAAATGAATGGGTTAATTGTTATTTTTGGAAATATTTAGGCTTCACTTTTCTTTTCTTTTTTTCTTGGTTCCTCTTTGTCTTTCTTTTTAAATATTACCTTTTGATTTTCTACATCAAGTTCTGCTACTAAAACATCACCACCTTTAATATTCATATTTAAAATTTCTTCGGCTAAAGGATCTTCTAAATATTTCTGTATTGCTCTGTGCAAAGGTCTTGCACCAAACTGACTGTCATAACCCTTGTCAGCCACAAAAGCTTTGGCTTCTGGAGTAAGTTCCATAGTAAACCCCAGATTGTTTAAGCGCTTCATTACACCTTTCATCAGGATATCTATTATTTCAAAAATATCATCTTTACTAAGTGAATTAAATATAACCACATCATCAATCCTGTTTAAAAACTCAGGACTAAATGTACGCTTCAATGCTTTTTCAATAACCGCTTTATTGTTCTCATCAGAATTTTCCAATCTGTTTGCTGTCGCAAAACCAACCCCTTCACCAAAATCTTTTAACTGACGTGCACCAATGTTTGATGTCATGATGATCATGGTATTTTTAAAATCAACCTTTCTACCGAGGCCGTCTGTAAGCATTCCATCATCTAACACCTGCAATAAAATATTATAGATATCCGGATGCGCTTTTTCAATCTCATCCAATAAAATTACACTGTATGGCTTTCGACGTACTCGCTCTGTAAGCTGTCCACCTTCTTCATAACCAACATATCCCGGAGGTGCTCCTATTAAACGACTGGCGGCGGCGGTGGGGATGGGTAGCATCCAGACATGGGGTCAACCGGGGGGGTTGTGCCTGGTGGACATGGTGGAGAATGCTTGCTGCATTTTTCGAGTGACCTTCAAATGAAACCATGAAGCACCGTGCCAGCTGAGCGTTACTCTTTACCAATTGAATGATACGTTACCTGATGATAGGG
>JANXTN010000072.1 GCA_025352435.1 Ferruginibacter sp.
GCCGTGGAGAAATAATTTCTAATAAAGATGAGTTCCTTTGTTACATCAATCTTTACAGATTAAAAATCTACATTTCTCCTTTCACAAAATCCATCAACACTTTAATTTTCTCCGGACTAAAATCAAATTCCAATCCTGCCGCTTTGTATAGTCCCGGTAAAGTTTTGGTGCCGCCAAGGCTTAATGCATAAGAATATTTATCAAGTGCCTTTTCAGCATTTTGCTTGTACTGCATCCACATACCAATAGCGCCCAATTGTGCAATGCCATACTCTATATAATAAAACGGCACTTCAAATAAATGCAACTGACGCTGCCAAGCATTGTTTCTAAACTCTTCCAAGCCGCTGTACTCAATCACAGCATCTGTAAATTCGGCAACTATTGTAACCCATGCAGTTGTGCGCTCCTCATGTGAATGCGTTGGGTTTTCGTATACCCAATGCTGAAATTTATCTATGATCGCTATCCATGGAAAAATCGTAATTACTCTTTCCAGTTGGTGCTCCTTGGCTCTTGCCAAGTCATCCACATTGTCAAAAAATGTTTCCCAATAATCCATGCTGAAAAGTTCCATCGCCATACTTGCCACTTCGGCAATTTCCATAGGGTATTCTTTAAAACCATTAAGTTGTAATGGATGTGCAAGAAAAGAATGTACAGCATGCCCACCTTCGTGTACCATTGTTGTAACATCATGCATTTGCCCTGCCGCATTCATAAAAATAAATGGTGCACCACTTTCTGCAAGTGGACAATTATATCCCCCCGGAGATTTGCCTTTTCTGCTTTCCAGATCCAGGTGCTGCATCTCTTTCATGCGCTGCAGACACTCGCCAAAAAACGGACGCAGTTTCGTAAAACACTCTACAGATTTATTCAACAACTCTTCCCCCGTTTTAAACGGACGAAGGGGCGTAGTGCCCGCAGGCTCTGCATCTAAGTCCCATGGACGAAGTGCATCTAACCCAAGTTTTTCTTTTTTCTTTTTATAAATTTCATTTACAAGGGGCATTACATGTTGCTTTACTGCATCATGAAATTGAAAGCAATCTTCTTTTGTATAATCAAACCGGCCAAGCTCCTTGAATCGGTAGTCCCGGTAGTTATCAAAGCCTGCATTGGTGGCTTCATTGTTACGCAGTACAATCAATTTATCATACAACTCATCCAGCTTCTCTTTGTCTTCAAGCCTGCGTTGCTGTATTTTAAAATATACTTCTTCCCTTAAATTCCTATCCTCATTTTCTAAAAATTTTGCAGCTTGTTGCAAAGTATAATCTTCCCCATTTACAGTCACCATCATGGCACCTGTAATTTGTCCAAACTGTTGCTGCAACACAGCAATTTCGGCCTGTATAGGAATATTTTCTTCCCTAAAAAGCTCCACATTTTTCTGTGTACTTCTTATGTATGTATGGTAAGTTTCTGCATCCAACTCTTTCAAAAATGGCGAAGCCAGCAATTTTCTATTTAGCGCATCGCTGTATGGTTGCACCTTTGGTTGTATCTCCATGCAAAAGAAATTAAACGCCTCTTCTAACGCAGGGTTTTCATTGTCGCATGTCATTTTTATTTGTCGCCAGCACGCATCTTCATTCACCACGGCTTCTATTTCACTCAAGTCCAACAACCATTGTTCTAGGATTGCCTTATCAGTAATTTCTCTTTCAACCAATAATTTAAAATAAGGCTCCAAACCTTCCCAATCCGTTACCGTAAATTCTTTCGGAAGAAAATGCCTTTCCAATTTTTTTATATCTGATGTGTACATAATTCAGTATTGAGTAGTGAGATTTTAGTATTGAGAATTAGTGCTTGGGGCTTTGAGGAGTTGCGCTTTTTTCAGCAGTAGTTCGGGCTATTCGTTGCAAGTCCTCGTTTCTCCGCCAAGGCGGATTCACTGCGGGCTTTCCACTGCTATCCCGCAGCCCTTCAGCATTATATCTCTGTTTATCTTCTATTGTGTTATTCACCATTGGGTGCGCCTTGGTTATCCTCCATGGGCTACGCCCAATGGTTATACAATTTGAACTCCTTCGGGATTCATTAGAAACCTAAACAACTTTACTTTCATCTCCCAATCAATCTTCGCCATTGCCTCCCCTCGGGGGAGGATAGGAGAGGCTTTCCCTCTCAACGAATGTTAGGAGTGGTTCCTCTATGCCATCTTTCTCGGACTATTTATTTTCTTCGCAGGACCACTTTTTATTGCCGCAGCTTTCGGTGTTACTGTTTTTGCTGTCACTTTCTTTTCTGCAGGTATTGCAGTTTTTTCTTCACCTTCTACTTCTTCATCACCCGCAACATGTTCAGATAATTTAATTTCCACTTCTGCTTTTTCAAGAATGTCAAACCATTTTACCATCTTCTTCATATCGCTTGCATAAACTCTTTCAAAGTCCATATCGGGATACACTTTTTCAAAATATGCTTTCACAGCTTTTGTATCTGCTTTGGCATCAGGTTTAACCTCCTTGCTTTCTTTCATAGCCTTAAAAACATCAACCAAATTCACGTTATCCGTTACTGTAAATATTTCTATGCTTTCTAAGTGAGAAAAACTATGAATACGATTGCTTACAAACTTGGTTGATTTATCTTCCAGCGAACGAACAATCCCACCATCAGCCTTTGAAGATACCAACTCATATAAACCCCCAAGACCGGTTACAGATACTATTTTATTATAGCTCATATAATACAAAAATTTAGGATCGCAATTTAAGGGAGAAAAAGGCAAAAATTGCCAAGCCGTTTTTTGTTTACCTTATTTAACAAAAACAAAGTATCATCCATGCGAATGTTTCATAACTAATGCATCGTCTAATGGGTACAAAGAAAAGTTTTATATGAAGTCAATTGTAGTTTTTGCGCTGTTTTTAACAGCTTTTTCAAATGTAGTATGGGCACAAAATGCCGGCGTAAAAGGAGGTGTAAATGATAGAACAGACCGTAAGCCAATTGTAGCAGCAACAGTATCGTTATTAAAGCAGCGTGATTCTTCCGTTGTATCTACCACAATTACGAGCGCCACAGGAGCATTTTCATTTCTTAATTTACCGGCAGATAACTTTATTGTAAAAGTGAACGCTTCTAATTATCAGGAGTTTATTTCCTTTATTACCCTAAGAGATACTGTAAGAATTTTATCGGATTTTGGTTTAGACAGACAGAATAAAGATTTATCTACTGTAACCGTTGTAGCAAGAACTCCACCTGTGGTTGTAAAAGGTGACACTTCACAATTTAGTGCTAGCCAATATAAAGTGAACCCAGATGCAACTACTGAGGACCTTATTAAAAAGATGCCAGGCATTACCGTAGCAAAGGACGGAACGGTAACAGCACAGGGAGAAACAGTAAAAAAAGTAACCATTGATGGTAAAGATTTTTTTGGCGATGATGCATCTGCAGCATTAAAAAACTTACCATCTGAAGTTGTTGATAAAATTCAGGTTTTTGATAGATTAAGCGATCAATCCAGATTAACGGGTATTGATGATGGTAACTCTACAAAAGCAATAAATGTTGTTACAAAAGCAGGTTTAAAAAACGGCAGGTTTGGAAGAGTGTTTGCAGGGTACGGTACAGATGACAGATACAATGCAGGTGGCAACGTAAGTTTTTTTAAAGGCAACAGACGTTTATCATTGGTTGGAAATTTTAATAACATTAACCAACAAAACTTTGCCTCGCAAGATTTGCTTGGCTTGACTAGCAGTGGTGGTAACAGAGGCGGTGGTGGCGGACCACAAGGTGGTGGTCGTTGGAACGGTGGTGGCGGTGGCGATTTTAATGTTGGTCAGTCAAATGGTATCAGCAGAACAAACGCAGCAGGTTTAAATTTCAGTAATCAATATGGCAAGAAGGTAAGTTTCGCAGGAAGTTATTTTTACAACCAAAGTAAAAACACAAATCAGTCTACAACCACAAGAGAAACATTCTTAGGCGGGCCTGATACCAGTCTTTTTACAAAACAAATCAGTAATTCCGTCACCAACAATACAAACAATAGAATCAATTTAAGATTAGAATACACAATAGATTCAAGTAACAGTTTGTTTATTATACCAAGTTTTAATTTCCAACAAAACAACAGCACTTCATTTTCAGATTATAAAAGTTATTATGGAGCAAGAGGGGGCGGCGCTGTTTATGATACTGCCAATACATCTTTAGGAAAAAACACATCGGACAGAACGGGTTATAATATTCGTAACAGTATTTTATTCCGTCATGCATTTCTCAAAAAAGGAAGATCTATTTCTTTTGGATTAAATAATACTTTTAATAAAAACAATGCTGAGAGCATTTCTAATGCGGATTACAGGTATTTCAAAAACACGGGAATTACTGATTCGCTCCAAAACCAATTTTACGACAATGCAAGTAATGGATATACTATTGGCGGAACCATTGCTTATACTGAACCTTTAAGCAAGAAAGCGCAGTTGCAATTTGACTACAATCCTTCTATACAAAAAAACGATGCAGACCAGCAGGCTTTTAAGTTTGATGGCCAAAAATATTCAAATCTTGATCAATCACTTTCAAACAAATTCAATAATACCATTACAACCAATAATGCAGGTGTAACTTATAGGTTTGTACCAGATAGAGATAATATGTTTTCTGTCGGTGTGAGTTACCAGAAATCAAAATTGGAAAGTGACAGGACATTCCCAACCAAAACCAATGTCAATCAATCCTTCTCTGATGTTTTACCAAACTTGATGTGGAGAAAAAAGATTTCTGCAGCATCTAATATCCGGATATTTTATAGAACATCTACCAACTTTCCTTCTGTGAACCAACTGCAGGATGTTGTAAATCAAAGTAACCAATTGGTGGTAAGCACCGGTAATCCGGCACTAAAACAATCGTACACACAATTTATTGCTACAAGATATAGCTATACAAATTCTAAAACGAGCAAAAGCTTTTTTGCAAACTTATTTTTGCAAACTGCAGGCAATTATATAACTAGTGCAACCTATATACCCAAGGCCGATTCTATCATACAAAATGGTATAAAACTTCAAAAAGGATCTCAGCTTACGAAACCTGTAAACTTAAACGGATATAGAAGTGCACGTACATTTTTTACTTACAGCATGCCGCTTAAATTTATTAAAACCAACTTAAATTTAAACGCAGGTTTTGCCTACACCCGCCTCCCGGGTCTGGCTAATAATGTAAATATTGTGACCAATAATATTGTTTATAATACTGGTGTTGTATTAGCAAGTAACATTAATGAATTTGTGGATTTTAACTTATCATACAATGCTAATTTTAACCGGACTTCAGGCAATGGTAGTGGAAATAATAATTACATAAACCAGGCTGTAGGCGCTCAAATAAATCTGCTAAGCAAAACCGGTTGGTTTGTACAAAATGATGTATCGTACCAAGCTAACTCCGGCTTAAGTGCAGGCTTTAACCAAAAGTACAGTTTGTGGAATGCGGCTATTGGTAAAAAATTTTTAAAGAATAAAGTGGGTGAATTAAAGCTATCTGTATTTGACCTTTTAAAACAGAACCAAAGTATTATTAGAACAGTAGATGCGAGATATATTGAAGATGCACAAAACCAGGTTTTGCAGCAATATTTTCTTTTAACCTTTACTTACAATCTTAAAAATTTTGGTGTAGCAGCAAAGCCTACCGGAAGGAGAGAAAATGGTGAAGGCGGTTATAGAGGCGGGCCAGGGTTTTAATAAATTTGTTTAGGAATGTTTAGAGTACCGTCTATAAATTACTATATAAAAATATTAATTTGTTGTAAGTACCTTTAAATGAAATAAATTAATTTTTTTGAATCAGCAGGCCATAATTGATACAACACAAAATGCTGAAGAAAATTTTGCAAGCATTGTAAATTACCGCCAACAAATGGTTTACAATACTGCACTAGGGATTGTTCAAAATGAAGAAGACGCAGAAGACATAACACAGGAAGTTTTTTTAAAAATATATGAGGGGTTGCAAAATTTTAGAAATGAATCCAGCTTATCCACCTGGATATATAGAATAACAATTACCACTTCTTTGGATTTTGAAAAACAGAAGAAAAGACAAAAAAGGGGCGGCCTAATGCAACGGGTTTTTGGTTTTAATGAAGCAACTGAGAAACCGGATTTTTTTCATCCAGGCGTGGCACTTGATAAAAAAGAAGATGCAGCTGTACTATTTATGGCTATAAAAAAATTGCCTGAAAAACAGAGAACTGCTTTTATATTACACAAAATAGAAGGACTAACAAATAATGATATAGCGAGCATGATGGATTCCACTTTATTAGCAGTAGAATCTTTACAGGTAAGGGCAAAAAATAACCTCAGAAACTACCTGAAAGATTACTATGAAAAGTATTTTAAGTAAAATAATTTGTCTGTTATGAATAATAAAATTGAAAATATTTTAAACAGTATTGATGGAATTGAGAAGGCAAATCCTCAGCCTTTTTTACTTACGAGAGTAACTGCCCGAATCAATGCTGCTAACGCTGCGCCTGAAAATATTTGGTACAAAATTGCTTTTTATATAAAAAAACCTTTAGTCGCTTTTTCAGCAATCATGTTGTTGGTATTGATAAACATATTTGTAATAAAAAGCATTAAACATAGAAGTGATTTGGAGAATCTTGCGAAAAACACGAATAACCAAAGATATGATTTCGCTATAAATGTATCTGTAATGTATGATATAGAAAATCAGGAGCCATAATGAGAACCGAAAATCCATCAAATAAAATATTGGTTATTGTAATTGCGTTGTTGCTTATTGCAAATATTGTAACACTTACCATGTTGCTTACCACAAAGAAAACAGACAATGATGATCGCAAGAACAGCATGCGGAATTATCTTAAAAATGAAATTGGTTTTTCTGCTGCGCAGTTAGAATTTTTTGATTCAGTTAAAACAAAACAAAGGGCAGAAGTAAAGCCAATGTTTGATGAAATGCGCACACGCAAACAATTAAATTTGAAAAATATTGGTATGCAAAATTTTAACGACAGTGCAATCTTAAATGCTACGGAATATGCAGCTGCGCAACAAAAGAATCTTGAAATGAAAATGCTGAACAACCTGAAAGAAATTAGAAATTTATGCACTCCTCAGCAACGTGCAGTTTTTGATACGGGTTTTTATAAAGTAATGAGCAGACAAGGTAGCGAGGCTGCTAAAAAAGAAAAATAAACAGCTAATAAAAATTACGAAGTTTTAAGTACAGCTTCAATTCGTTCTTTTAAAATTTCATAATCGGTATAACCTCGTGCCACCATATTAAATTTTGTGTCGGAGGTTTGTACAAATACGCAAGGATAGCCTGTAACTTGTAATTGTTTCATCAGCGAAAACTCATAATAAGCCATGTCTTTATATTCTTCGCTCTTTAATTTTTCATAAAATATTTCAGGTTGTATACTGTATTTTTCAAGAAGATGTCTGTATGCTTCATTATCCGTCAAATCTCTTCCTTCTACGTACAATGAATATTGCAGATCTGCAGCAAATTCCACCGCACGATCCGGATAAAATTCTTTAAAAATACACATAGCTATTGCAGGTTTTTCAGAGCTTGGGTGCCAGTCGCTATCTTCCACATTTTTTAAATGCCATAAATAATCTTCACCAAACTTTACCCCTGTAAGTTCCTCTACATTTTTATAAGCTCCTAAAATATAATTCGCTGAAGCCCTTATGTGTGTTGGTTTTTCAGGCAATACCATTCCGCCACTAAGCACATCGGTAGGCATGATCTCTTTATATTCTTCAGCTATTTTTTTTATCACATTACTAAAACCAAAGCACCATCCGCAATATGCATCGTAACAATAAATGATAGACATTAGATTTTAGATTTTAGATGCAAGACAAAAGATCAAAGACAAAATAAAAGAAAAGAACACATATCGTTTTTTACAAAAGATTTGAAACGCAATTTGAAAATATTAATCTAACAAAAACAAAACCAATGTCTTTTGTCTTTAATCTTGTGTCTTTTGTATCATTCTTCCTAATGCGCTTCCAGCCAGTTATTCCCGCTACCAAGTTCTGCTTCTACAGGAACCTCGTTTGGTAAAATTAATGCGGCTTTCATACTGTCTAATATTACAGGTTTAATAGCTTCCAGTTCCTCCTTCAATACATCAAACACCAATTCATCATGCACCTGCAGAATCATTTTACTTTTGAACTCGTTTTCTTTCAGGGCTGCATTTATTCTTATCATCGCTAGTTTTATCATATCAGCTGCCGTGCCTTGTATGGGAGAATTGATGGCATTTCTTTCAGCAAAACCACGTACGGTAAAGTTGGCGCTGCTAATATCTTTTAACCAACGCTTTCTTCCCATCAGTGTTTCTACGTATCCGTTTTCTTTGCAGAAATTAATGGTATCGTCCATGTATTTTTGTATACCCGGGAACTCTTTTTTATAATTATCAATAATCTCTTTTG
>JANXTN010000115.1 GCA_025352435.1 Ferruginibacter sp.
CCTGCAAATAGATAATGAGGGCATCATACTTTTCCCTAAAGTAAAGCAAAATGCAAGAGAAGAATATATAAATACACTGGAAGTAAATTTTAAAAAACTCAAGTCGGAAAAACTTACCACTGTTACTATTCCATTAAACAAACAGCTCGTACAAAGTCCATTAATAAAAATAGATAACCTAAATAAAAATTACATTTTATCAACTTTTTCTTACAAAAAAAATGGAGGCAATATTGATGGATTGCTTTCGGCTGTCATCAACAGAGATTCTTTCAACATTACAAAACAGGTCATCAATATATTTGATGATTCGCTGCGGGCAAAGTTATCGGGCAAGCCGGACTGGCGCACAGCATACGATAATCTGAACATCAGAAATGTTATCTTAAAAAAAGATGGTGGTTTTATTGTACTAACCGAAGAATACTACAAACAGCGGCGTTACGGCTCTGCGTTCAATGACAGATACAATAGTTTTGACAGCCGGTATTACAATTCTTACTCAGATTATTATTTGTACAACAGAGGTTACTATGGCTATTACCGCCCCTTCAATGATGGCAATGGAAGAGATATGGTTTACAATTACAATGATGTAATAAATTTTAGTTTTTCCCGAGATCTGAAATTGCAGTGGAACAACGTTATTAATAAAACTACCAGCGATATTGAAAACGATAATTTCCTTTCCTTTATAAATATGAATGCGGGCGGTGAAATTTATTTTCTGTTTCTGCAGAAAGATAACAATCGCCAGATATTGAGTAATTACGCCATGCAGCCAGACGGTTCATTTATTCGCAAGCCAACATTAAAAGGAAGGGAAGCAGGATATAATTTTATGCCAAGGCTTGCCCGCCAGACAGGTGTGCGGCAAATGATAGTGCCGTGCGTTGTGAGAAACAATATTGCATTTGCAAAAATTGATTTTTAAGTTTGCAGTTCACTGGAAATAAACAATTATTGTGAACGGTATTTTTAAAGCCAATAATCCTTCAGGAAACGTCTTATTATTCGGTTATGCTACTTTGGTAAAACTGCCCATGTTCTTGCATTACAGCGCACCACAGTTGCAGGTAATGGATGGAGTTTTTTATAAAAATATCTTGCAACTGCTGCAACTCATTGCAGCAGGTTTTCCGTCTGTTTACAGCATTTTTACTTTTATATTATTGTTCATCCAGGCCATCAGCATAAATAAAATTGCAGCTGATTTAAAACTGCATAGGCATTCAAATTATTTAACTGGAATGACCTATTTGTTGGTCACTTCGCTTTTCAGCGAATGGTTTAGCCTTTCTGCGCCGCTTATTGTAAACACTTTTTTAATATGGATCTGGGGCAAGCTTTGCACGCTGTACAACAACCCGAACCCAAAGGCTACTATCTTTAATATTGGACTTGTTACAGGGCTTGCAGCTTTTATTTATTTCCCTTCGCTCACATTTTTATTACTCATAATGGTAGGCATTACCATTGCCCGGCCTTTTAAATTACAAGAATGGCTTATGGGGCTGATAGGCATTATAACGCCGGTGTATTTTTTTGCATCTTATTTATTTCTGGCAGATAAAATGTCCTCTTTTCACTTCCCTGGGTTTCATCTTTCGTACCCGCATTTCTTTGGTAACCGCTGGGCTTATGTAGCAGTGGTTCTAGTAACGCTCGCAACCGGCATGGGTATCTTTTTTATAAATGCAAACATAAACCGGCAAGTGGTGCAGACGCGCAAAAGCTGGCAGTTACTTTTTTTATATTTGATAGTAGCGGTTTTTTTACCGTTTGTAAATACCAGTCTTAACTTTACTTACTGGATATTGCTAACTGCACCAGTAGCGCCTATTATTGCCGCCGCATTCTTTTACCCGCAGAAGAAACTAGTACCGCAACTACTGCACTGGAGCTTTTTTGCCATTTATGTGGCGGTTGGGTTTTTTAATAAATAGAGAAAGATCTTTTGGGGCTCTCATCCTTTTATTGCTAAGCAACATTTGTCCGCTGCCCGCCTGCAATCTTTGCCTCAAAGGCAGGCAAAGGATTTCCGGCTAAGCAGCGCAGCCCAATGTCATTTAGTTAAGGAAACGAGCTGTCAAGTTGAGCCTGTCGAAACCGGGTTTTAATCGTATTATGGTAGTATCGACTTCGACAAGCTCAGTCTGACAATCCTTAACTAAATGAAATTGCAGCACAGCCTTTCTACTGTTTAATATTTATTTAGCTTTTATTTATGGGAAGATTTTAGCGAAGGTTTCATTCCGACACGAACCTGGCCGAAGGAACGATCATTAAGTAGCAAGATGATTAATAAAGAAAATAGTGTTGAAATTAATGTAGCATAATTATGCTTTGCTAACTACCGCAATTTTAATTAACGTATTTAATAAGTTCTTTATCTTACCTATATTTTCTAAGTTGTCCAAAATTATTCCGCAACTGGGACCACTCCCATACCAAAATCTTTGAACGCTTGGGGCTAATGTTTTAATTGGGTGATGATTAATTTCTTTTTTTACATCTTCTTCGGATTGTGGAAGTATGAGTGTAATCTTTTTTCTACGGATTAAAAAAAATGCAATATTTCTATCCTTACGGATTGATATATAAAATTTTTTTGCA
>JANXTN010000245.1 GCA_025352435.1 Ferruginibacter sp.
CCAACCAGCTTCAATGAAAAGTTGAAAATCCAACTTTTACGTGACGATTCAGTTATGCGTCACATGTACACTGTACTCGATAAATACGCCGTGGAGTACAACTCAAGAAAGAGAAGTGGTGTAAAACATTTTGAACCATCACAAAAATCGGAGGCATAAATCATGGCAAAAGCAAACGAGATTAAATATCTTACCGCAATTAAGGCTGAAAAACGTCCAAAAAAATATTGCCGCTTTAAAAAGATGGGTATTCGCTACATCGATTATAAAGATGGCGATTTCTTAAAGAAATTCTTAAACGAACAGGGTAAATTATTGCCACGTCGTCTTACAGGAAACTCTTTAAAATTTCAACGCAAAGTGAGCGAAGCAGTAAAGAAGGCACGTCAAATGTCTATTTTACCTTACGTTACAGATTTGATGAAATAAAACAAGACATAAGATTTAAGATGCATGACACAAGAAGGTTTAATTGAAATAATTAGTTCCATCTTGATACTTGATACTAGAATCTCAAAACTATTCTTAACCACCCTAATCTTTAAGTAGAGAAAGGTTATTTCAATTTATAAGTTGCAATAATTTGGGTAAAAATGCAAAACAATGCAGGTAATATTAATACAGGATGTAAACAACCTTGGTGGTGCAAATGAATTGGTAACTGTAAAGAACGGCTACGGTCGTAACTATCTAATACCAAAGAAAATTGCAGTAGAAGCTAGTCCTAGCAACTTGAAACAGATGCAGGAAAAAGTGAAACACCTTGCAAAGAAAGAGGCTAAACTGTTAGCTGAATTAAACAATGTAATTGCTGTACTTAAAGATGGCGCTCTTAAAATTGGTGCTAAAACGGGTACAAGCGGAAAAATATTTGGTAGTGTAACTTCTGTACAGATAGCTCGTGCTATTAAAGAGCAGAAGGGTTACGAAATAGATCGCCGTCGAATTACAATTGTTGATGACATTAAAGAACTAGGAACTTACAAAGCAAATATTGATTTTGGTAACGGCAACGAAACTGAAGTTGAGTTTGAAGTAATAGCAGAATAATAGTTGCAATCCTTTTTAAAAAGCCGTTTTCTTCGTAAGGAAACGGCTTTTTTGTAAGCTGAAATGTGGGTAAAAAGGGAGTTTACGGATTTGAAAAAAAAGCTATTTATTTGTTTGTTACATTAATAATACTCTTACATTTGTAATGCCTCAAGGGTTTTAGTTTTCACTGTTGGCTGATTTTATCTTTTTGTAAGTAGTTTTCAGTTCATTGTAGCACTAATGCCAAGGCATTAATTTATTATTTAAAAAGTTTATTACAATGAACATTTACGTAGGTAATCTTAGCTGGTCAATGACTGACGAAGACTTAAGCACACTCTTCACTGAGTATGGTACTGTAAGCAGTGCAAAAATTTTGAAAGACAAAATGAATGGCCGTAGCAAAGGTTTCGGTTTCGTAGAAATGGAAGATGCTGAAGCTGCGAAAGCTGCTATTGCTGCTTTAAACGAAGTTGAAATTCAAGGTCGCAAATTGATCGTTAATGAATCTCAGCCACGTGCTGAAGGTGACGATTACAAAAAACGCAGCGGTGGCGGTGGTTACGGCGGCGGCGGTGGTAACAGAGGCGGCGGTGGTTACGGCGGTGGCGGTGGTCGCAGCAGTGGCGGCGGCGGTGGTTACGGCGGTGGCGGTGGTCGTAGCAGCGGTGGTGGATATGGTGGTGGCGGTAGTCGCAGTGGCGGCGGTGGTGGTTATAGCAAAGACTATTAATACCTTTTATAAAAGACGCTTTAAAAACTTCCCTTCAGCAATGAGGGGATTTTTATTTTAATAATTTTCCTTCAAAAATATTATCAATGTATTTTTAGGTTAAAAAATACATATTTGCCTGAAAGAAACGGCTTTTTGTAAATTTGTAAAAACACAAGCATTTTTTGAAACATGAAGACATCTAAGAGAATAATTTACGGCGCAGCAGCCATAGCATTTACAGGCCTACTTGTTTATGTAACAAGACGTGCAAATACCTACAGAAGAAAAGCAGAAGTGGCCAATGAGGGATATGAAACAGCGGCCGATCTTCTACATCCAAAAACAAACAAGCGTTTTAAAAAAATACATTACGGGCCGGTATTGCCGGATAACTATTAAATGGAAAATGCTGCTCAATCGAGCAGCATTTTTATTAGTTACAACATTTTATCTGCCACCCGGCTCGCAATTCTTCCTTATAAAATTGGTGTACAAAGAACTTAAATGTTCTCTGGTACCGGCACCTTCACTAATGCTGTGTGTTCTGTTCGGATATGCCATAAATTCAAACTGCTTATTGTATTTTATGAGTTCATTTAGCAACATTTCTGCATTGTCGTAATGCACATTATCATCGCCGGTGCCATGTATATACAATAACTTGCCCTGCAAACCTTTTACATTGCTTACCGGTGAGCCTTTTACAAAGTCGTCCATATTTTCCTGCGGCAGGCCCATGTATCTTTCCTGGTAAATGTTATCGTAATTTAATTGATTACCTACTGCTGCAATTGACACACCTGTTTTAAATATTTCAGGATAGTTAAACATTAGGTTTAAAGTGGAAGAACCACCACCACTCCAGCCCCAAACCGCTACTCTACTCTTATCCATGTATGGTTGTTCCAGTATCTTTTTTGCCCCAGCTGCCATGTCTGCAATATTCATTGTACCTATTTTTCTGTAGATAGATTTGCGCCACTTTGCACCTTTTAATGACGGCGTACCTCGATTATCAACCGCCACCTGCACATATCCATCAGCACTCATATCTCCTCTGTATAAAAAATTGCTGTGTGTGCCATACTGGTCTCCTACTGTTGCCGCAGCCGGTTCTCCATATACATAAAAAACAACAGGGTATTTTTTATTTGGGTCAAAGTTGGCAGGCTTGTTTATCCATGCATCTAACTGAACATTATCTGGAGTAGTTATCTGCACGTATTCAATGTTCTTTTTTGAATCCGTTTTTATATTATTAGCAATACTTTTTGCGGAAGACAGTGGTTTATTATCCGGCAGCGAAACCCACTCATCAACAGGGAAAGTATTGTAATTACTAAAACTGTGCAAGGCATATTTAGCATTGGGCGAAATATCATACTCATGAGTTCCTTTTTGCTTATTACTGCTAACAAGTTCAGGTTCATCCTTGCCCAAATTAATTCTTACTCTGTACAAATAAAGTTGCGTAGCATTTGTGGGGGATGCAGTGAAATAGATATAATTGTTTAGTTCATCTACTGCTTTTATTGTACCAATATCATAATTGCCTTTTGTAAGTAAGGTTACTGTTTTACCATCTCTGCTTATTTTATAAATGTGTCGCCATCCGTCTTTTTCGCTTACCCATAAAAAATCTTTTCCGACATTTATCCAGTTCCAGCCTACAGGATTATCAGTATTTAAATCAACCCAGGCATCGTCATTCTCTGCCCAAAAAGTTGCCGTGCTTCCATCAGATACTTTACAATAAATTAATTTACTTTCCTGTTGCTTTCTATCCAGCTGCTGTACAATCAATTCATTTGCGCCACTCCACTCCATGCGGGTAATGTAGTGCTGCTGCGGATCTCCAACGATATTCATTCGGCGTATTTGACCGCCTGCGAGGTTTACAACATTTATATAAGCAGGCGACGGGCTCTCTCCAACTTTAGGATATTCAACAGGAATTATTCTGGAGTAAACAGAATCTGTAGTGTTAATCATGTAATAATCACGGATCTTTCTTGCATCAATTTGCCAATATGCAATCTGCTTGCTATCGGGGCTCCACCTAAAACCATCTCTGCAGTTAAACTCCTCTTCATACACCCAATCAAAAGTGCCGTTGATTAATTTTTTTGTGCCATCTTGTGTAAGTTTTTTTATTTGCCCAGTTACAACATCTTCTGAAAAAATATTGCTTTCACTTACATAGGCAACGTATTTACTATCGGGCGAAAACTTTGCGAACATTAATGATTGTGGCGCAAGACCTTTACCAAGTTGGGTTAATTTATTCGTCGCTGTATTAAGTACCCAGTATTCTCCACGGGTGTTATAGCGCCAGACTTTCTTCGTGTTTGCAAACAAAAGTATTTTTGCTTTATCTGTGCTGTAATTAAAAGATTGTACTTTTAATGGCATGTTACTCCCCGCAGGTGTAAGAGATTCATTTGAGACAACATTAGTTTCTACCTGTGTCTTCACATCCACTCTAACAATACCTGCACTTTTAAATTCATAATAGCCGGTACCATCAGTCATCCAGTTTAAGCCTTGCGATTGTGCAAATATTGCAGTGCTGCAAACAAGAAGAAATATAAAAACGAAAGAGTTTTTTTTTATCATCGATATTAATTTTAAACATAAAAATAAGCAATAACAAAATCAAATTCACAGCTTTGACATGTAGCAAATTGATATAATTTTGTAAGAGATGGCAAATCATAAAAAATTTTCGACGCAATAAATGGAAAAAGAAAAACTAAGAATAGATAAATATTTGTGGAGTATTCGTTTATTTAAAACAAGGAGTTTAGCTGCGGAAGCGTGTGAAAAAGGCAAAGTAAAATACAATGGGGCTGCTGTAAAGTCATCTAAACAAGTGCACATAAATGAAGAATACGAAGTGAAAACTGAAGCTAAAAAAATGCTTATAAAAGTTACTGGACTTTTACATAACAGGGTTCAATATAGTGAAGCCGTAAATTTTTATATTGACATATCACCTGAAGAGGTGGAAGACAAACTACAATACCAAGGCGCCGCATTTCATACGGGCAAAAGATTAAGTAAGGTAGGAAGGCCTACGAAGAAGGAAAAGAGAGAGTTGGATGAGTTTATGGGAGATTAGGCATTTTTTCTTATCTAAAAATTAAAATTATATTGTACAAGAAAATTTGCAGGCCTTATTTTATAGGTAATTACCTGCGCAAAATTTAATGAATTCGTAATGGCGGTGTATGATTTGTTGTTAGTGTAATTTGTCCATTCAATTTGAATATTCGAGTACTTAAAATATTTAATTCTATTGGCAGAGATACATTTAATTGCTTTTTTCCTAATGTTAGTGTGGTAACGCTTTCGCCGTAAATTCTCCCATTATGCCATGTAAGGTCATTTTTAAAACTGTCTGACAATGTAGTTGAAGAGTCGTTTTTAAACTTATTTAAATTGGTTTTCAAATTTTTAAAAATATATTCCGTTCCTACTTTTATTTCATGCAATACTTTTTCTGTTTTTTGTACAAATGCTACACTGTTATTTGTATTAAAATTAGTTAACCCCGCATGTTGATTAATCTGTTCATACGGCACCGATTGGTTTAAAACTTCTTTAAACTGCCCCGGCGCTACAAATAAATTTTGCGGCTGCCGGTTAAAATTAATTTTTGAGTTAAATGAAATAATCTTCTTGCGAACGGGAATATATAATAAAAAATCATTGGCATATTCATAGTAAGGATTACTTAAATTTTAAACTACGGGTAAACTGGTTATCACTTGCTCGTTTTGCTTCGTAAAATCCAACTTTATTTTTGTTGAATTTTTTATGTATAATTTTTTTAAATTCTGTGTATAAAAAATATTAGTTTCTATTTTATCGGTATTTAAGTAACCCGTTGCGATTTCTGTAAAATTTATAGGAGGCAATAAAGGCAAAAAATAAGTAGTATTTGTCAAGCTTTCATTGGCTATAAAATCGTTTAAATAACTGATATTGGTTTTCAGTTGTGCTTTGTTCCGCAGCACTTTTAAAACATTAAAATGGATAAGATTGGAGTTATTAAATAAATATCGCCTTGCAGAAATAGATGGAACCTGCATTGCTAATTTATTAATTATTTCTTCTCTGAAGTTTTTGTTCCCTGATTCGCCTACTTTTTGAATGCTGATATTATCCGGCAGCTCGTTAG
>JANXTN010000043.1 GCA_025352435.1 Ferruginibacter sp.
TGCGCCTTTACCGTAAACTTTTAAAAAAAACACCCTGCAATATTGGTACAGGGCTTGGTACCGGACATTGTGGAGAATATCGGATTCGAACCGATGACCTATAACATGCCATGCTAGCGCTCTACCAACTGAGCTAATTCCCCTTTTTAAAGAGTGCAAATATAATTTCATTGGGTGTGTATGCAAAAACTATTTTAAAAAATCAGCTCACAGTTTTCTCACAGATCGATAGAAAAATAACCCTCAATTTTTTGTGAATGCTGTGAATTGATAAATAATAAATAGCTCACAGACTTTACGGGTTAGCTCAGATTAAAAACAAAATAAATTACGGGATTTTTGGGGATTTTGTGAGCAAAAAAAAATGCAATCAAATCGAAAATTATAAATTGTTTATTATTTTATTATCCATTAAGATCAGTCCCCCCAAACTTCATCTTTTCCTGCTATCCATCTTTTAACCAACTCATTGGAAATTGATTTAGGACGCTCCAGCGGAAAACCAAATGCCCTGTCCCAGCAAAGGCTGGCTAAGACACCGAGTGAACGGGAAACGCCGAATAAAACGGTGTAAAATTCATACTCCTTCATACCGTAATGTACCAGGAGTGCACCACTGTGTGCATCTACATTGGGCCATGGGTTTTTTATTTTTGCAATGGAGCTGAGTATAGGCGGTACGGCTTCATAAATATTCCAAACTGTTTGTACGAGGGGATCGTCCGGCATGTGTTTTTTCCCAAACTCCACCTGCGCTTCAAACCGCGGATCTGTTTTTCTGAGAACAGCATGACCGTAACCGGGAACAACTTTTCCTTCGCTCAATGTTTTCTTTACATATTCGCCTATCTGTTCCTGCGTAGGTGCTTCTGAGCCAATCTGCTCACGCAATTCATATATCCATTTTATTACTTCCTGATTTGCGAGGCCGTGCAGCGGACCTGCCAGGCCATTCATCCCGGCTGCAAAACTGAGGTAGGGATCACTGAGTGCAGACCCCACAAGATGCGTAGTATGAGCGGAAACATTCCCTCCCTCATGATCCGCATGTATAGTCATGTATAAACGCATCAACTCTTTAAACCCTTCATCATCGTAACCCATCATGTGAGCAAAATTGCCGGACCAATCCAGTAAACCGTTTGGTTGTATATGTTCACCGTTCTTGTATTTTCTCCTATAGATATATGCAGCGATCCTGGGCAGGCGTGCGATCAGATCCATTGAATCATCAAAGGTTGCTTCCCAATAATCTTTTTTATTCATGCCTTTTGCATAGCGTTTACTAAAATCGCTTTCTGTTTGTAAAGCCATTATGGCCACGACAAATTGCGTCATAGGATGCGTATTGAGCGGCAATGCTTCTATAGTTGCAAAGACATGATTGGGTACATGACTTCGGCGCTGCCATACACTGGTAAGGTGATGAACGTCGTCTTCGGTAGGTAATTCTCCTACAAGCATCAGGTAAAATAATCCCTCAGGTAACGGCTCGGAGCCGCCGGGTGCTTTTGGTAATTTTTCCTGCAATTCAGGGATAGAATAACCGCGAAAACGTATACCGTCCTGCGCATCGAGTAATGAAGTTTCGGTAACCAGACCCGTAATACCCCGCATTCCCTGATACACTTGCGCAAGCGTAACCTCTCCGATTTTTTTCTCTCCATGCTCTTTGAGCATTTCCTTCATTTCAGCACTTGCAATGTCTGCTTTCTCTTTGAACCTGTCTTTTATAATACCCATGACTGTTGTAAATTATATTAATGATTGAATTTGCAAAAAGAACTTCTTCTCTGCCCGAATAAGTGATTGTTATAAAGAAGAATTATGATAATTACTTAATGCGATAAATTTACGATGCAAGTTTTTGCAAAACAAATGATTTAAAAAAATAGAAGATATTTCTTTTGGAATTTATGTAAGCATAACATTCGGAGTGAATTTTATTGTGCCGCACGCCGATAAAGTATGATAGCAAGAAGGCCAAAAGTAATATTCGGCAACCAAGAAGCAAATATCGGCGGGAAACTTCCCTTGGTAGCAAATACCACAGAAAATCGGCTGAACAGAATATAGACCATACTCAGCACCACTCCCAAAGCAATATGAGCACCGCTGCCTCCCCGTACTTTTCGGGATGCAAGTACGGCTCCTATTACGGTTAATATTATTACAGAAACGGGAATGGCATCACGGTTATAGCGTTCTACTTCCAGCTCACTCAATTCATTAGAGCCACGCAGTTTTTCCTTCTGAATAAATTGTTGCAGATCCGGTGTTGTC
>JANXTN010000316.1 GCA_025352435.1 Ferruginibacter sp.
GTTCTTCATAGTTTTCTTCAATAATTTTACCTTCTGCCTTGTATTCAGCTCCTGCTTTGCCCGCCACTACTACATTTCGGGGGTTCCAGCTTATTTTGTAGTGCCATGGATTGTTATCACTTTCGGGAGCAACAAGCCCACCACAATGACTTTTAAATGAAGTTATATTTCCTCCTTTTTCTTTTATGCCGTCAATAAGTTGCATGGCACTCATGTGGTCAATGCCGGGATCTAAACCCATTTCGCATAAAAAAATGATGCCTTTGTTTTTTGCTTTTTCCGCCAGTAATTTTATTGCCTCATCTGCATATGATGCGGTCAGTAAATGTTTGGCAAAATGAACGCAGTCTTTTGCAATTAAAATATGCAAAAATGGAGGCATCATGGAAATAACCAGATCACAGTTTTGTATTAAATCCCTTCTAGTATTTTCATCTGTAATATCGGCAACAATTGCAGTGGTTGATAAACTGTTTTTGGTCTTTTGTTCAATCAGCTTTTTATCGGCGTCAACTACCATTATGTGCCAATTATTTTCTTCTGCATTTTCTATTAAATATTCTATTAGTACCGAAGCCGATTTGCCTGCACCAAAAAGTAATATATTTTTCAACGTTTATTTTTTTGCAAGATAGGGGAAAGGTGGTGAGTAGGAAGTGGACAGTGGTGAGTTGGTGTGAGGAGTTAGGAATTTGGAATTTGTAGTGGAAACTGAAGTCGGTCAGATGGAGGTGGAAACCAGCAAAGGCATCCTTTTTATAAAACATGATTTTTTAAATTAATAGCAGCTAAAAAAAGTTGAAAAAAAATAAGCAGCCGAAGAGCGGCGGGATAGAAATGGAAAGCCCACAGCGGCGCCAAAGGCGGTGCGAGGACTTGTAATGCATAGCCCGAACCACTGTTGAAAAGGTATCAAAATTTTCACCGCACCAAGCCCTCGAAATCTTCAAAAACCTTATCCACAATTATGAAAATTCATGTGTAAAACAATACCGAAAAACAGCCCTTTTTAAGCGGAAAAACAGCCGAAAATCGGTACTTTCGCAGACATTAGAAATTTATGGAAAACAACGAAATAACCGACGGAGAACTAAACGAACAAAACAACTCCGGTAACGCCAATAACAGGGGTAAAATTATACCTGTTGTGATTGAAGAACAGATGAAAACTTTTTACATTGACTACTCCATGAGTGTAATTGTAGGAAGGGCCTTACCGGATGTAAGAGATGGTTTAAAACCGGTACACAGAAGGGTGCTGTTTGGTATGAATGAATTGAACAATGCCAGCAACAAACCTTATAAAAAATCTGCACGTATAGTAGGAGAGGTGATGGGTAAATTTCACCCGCATGGTGATGCATCTATTTACGATACAATGGTGCGTATGGCGCAGGAGTGGAGCATGCGTTATACCATGATTGACGGGCAGGGAAACTTTGGTAGCCAGGATGGTGATGAGCCGGCAGCTATGCGTTATACCGAGGTGCGTATGCAGAAATTTACCGAGGCCATGATGGATGATATTGATAAAGAAACGGTAGATTTTCAACTGAATTTTGATGACAGTTTGAAAGAACCAACGGTGCTTCCTTCTAAAATTCCGCAATTGCTTGTAAATGGTGCAAGCGGTATTGCTGTTGGTATGGCAACGAATATGATGCCGCACAATCTTTCAGAAGTCATTGATGGTTGTATTGCATACATTGAAAACAATGATATAGATATTGAAGATCTGATTAAGATAGTAAAAGCGCCTGATTTTCCAACAGGAGGAATTATTTATGGTTATGAAGGTGTGAAGGCAGGGTTGCTTACAGGCCGTGGGAGAGTGGTTCTTAGAGGGAAAACAAATATAGAAACCGACGCAAGAGGCAGAGAAAAAATAATTATAACAGAAGTGCCTTACCAGGTAAACAGAGATTCGCTTACAGCCAAAATTGGTGAATTGGTAAGTGAAAAAATTGTAGAAGGCATCAGTGATGTAAACAATGAAAGTAACAGCAAGGAGGGTACGAGGATTGTTGTAGAGCTTAAAAAAGATGCAGTTGCGCAGGTAGTAATAAACCATTTGTTCAAGCATTCGGAATTGCAAACTTCTTATGGTATAAACAATGTAGCCCTTGTAAACGGCAGACCCAAAATTCTTAATGTAAAAGACCTTATCTCGGAGTTTATTGCTTTTAGGCATGAAGTGGTTACAAGAAGAACGGAGTTTGAACTGCGCAAAGCAAAAGAACGTGCACATATTTTAGAAGGATTTATTATAGCGCTTGATAACCTTGATGCTGTAATTAAACTGATCAGGGAAAGTGCTACACCAAACATTGCACAGGAAGGATTGATGACAAGTTTTGGTATGAGTGAGATACAGGCAAAAGCTGTGTTGGAACTGCGTTTGCAGCGCCTTACCGGAATGGAGATAGATAAGATAAGAGAAGAGTATGCAGAAATTATGGCGTTGATAGGAAGACTCGAAGAAATATTGGCAAGTAAAGAATTGCGTTTTGGAATTATTAAAACGGAATTGCTTGATGTGAAGACAAGGTTTGGTGATGAAAGAAAAAGTGAAATAGAATATGCAGATGATGAAGTTAATATGCTTGATTTTATTGTGGAAGAAGATGTGGTGGTTACGATATCTCATATGGGATACATAAAGCGTACATCCGTTACGGAATACCGCCAACAACGCCGTGGTGGCCGTGGTGCAAAGGGTAGCAGCACAAGACAAGAAGATTACATTGAAAAATTATTTGTAGCAAGTACGCATCACACATTGCTTTTCTTCACTGAGAAAGGAAAGTGTTTTTGGTTGAAAGTGTACCAGATACCGGAAGGAGAAAAGACCAACAAAGGGC
>JANXTN010000320.1 GCA_025352435.1 Ferruginibacter sp.
AAATGTATTAGGATTTCCCTGCGCTTCAGTCCTGGCTTCTTTACTGCTCAATACATCATACGGTTTTGATGCTACAGCTTTTGCAAGTGTTACTTCGGGCCTTAATGCTGCAAAGGGTGAAATTGTAATCATGTATTTTAATTAATAATTTATAGATAGTAATTAATAATGCTTTATTATCAATTATTGTTCCTTTTAAAAAGCCTGTCACTTTGTGATGTGTTATGAATTTTATTAGTTATTAATTACTAATTATTATTTTTTTCAAACTCCTTCATAAGTTCTACCAAATAAGCTACACTGCTTATTGGCATTGCATTGTATAAAGATGCCCTAAAACCTCCCACACTTCTGTGCCCTTTAATACCAATGATGTTATTATCCGTAGCATATTGTAAAAAAGCCGCTTCTTTTTCTGCATCTGCCATTACAAAACAAACATTCATTTTGCTGCGATCTTCTACCGCAACTGTTCCTGCGAACAAACTGTTTCTATCTATTTCCCCATACAGCATGGCGGCTTTCTCATTGTTTATTTTCTCTATTGCTTTTACGCCGCCCTGATTTTTCAACCAACGCAATGTAAGCATACAGGTGTATACAGCAAATACCGGAGGCGTGTTCAGCATACTTCCTTCTGCTATGTGGTTTCTGTAATCCATCATAGTGGGAATGTTGCGCTTTACTTTTCCGAGGATATTTTTATTTACAACAACAATGGTCACACCTGCCGCACCAATGTTTTTTTGCGCACCGGCGTAGATAAGATCGAAAGCATTAAAATTCATTTCTCTACTCAAGATATCGCTGCTCATATCTGCCACCATAAAGTTAGAAGTAACAGGAAGTTTTTGCCACTGTGTTCCGTAGATGGTATTATTGGTTGTTATGTGTAAATATTTTGCATCGTTTGGTACTGCAAAATCTTTTGGCAAAAAAGTATAATTCTTTTTTCGTGAAGAGCAAACAACTTCCGGCTTGCCAAACAATTTTGCTTCTTTAATTGCTTTGTAAGCCCATAACCCAGTATCGGTATAAGCTGCAGTTTCTTTGAGGTCTAGCAGGTTCATAGGTACCTGCATAAATTGAGTAGATGCGCCTCCGTGCAAAAACAAGACTTCGTGGTTATCATCTAAGTTCATCAACTCCCTCATTAATTCTCTCGCCTCTTTCATGATGGCTTCAAAAGCGGGTGTGCGGTGGCCGTATTCCAGTATAGAAAGCCCGGAATGATTATAATCTAATACCGCTGACGCAGCTTCTTCAAAGACTTCTTTTGGTAATATTGATGGACCTGCATTGAAATTGTAAACCACTGTGTATAATTTTGAACGGGCAAAAGTATGAAAATTAAAAGAAGCCCGTCAAAAGCCCATTTTAATCCTCCTCCTTCCCAATCATTTTACCCGAGCTGTTCCATTTGCTGTTCATCTCTTCAAATTCTTTTATATCTGCTTCGCTAAAATTTTGTTTTACCAAACCCTTTAAATCCGGTTGCCCTGCATTTACCCAAGCAGTGTACCAGAAAGATGCAATGCTTTGTATAGAAAGCCGCATTCTTCGCTCTACCATACCATCTAATTTTTTATTAAAAGCCAGTGTGAAAGCGGTTGAATACTGCCGAATCACTTTGCCGTTTCTGTTCTCAAAAGAATATTTTTGATCTGCAGAAAATTGCTTTGATAATTCTCTTTCAAAATTCAACACGCTGTCACTTGCTTTTGCACTTTCCAATACTCTGTCCCAAATGTATGTGCCAGGGTCTTTAATGTAAACTGCTTTTCCAATCATAAAATCCCATTCCTTTTCTGCAAGCAGTTCTGGTACACGGCTTTCCCAAAAACCATGTATACCTTTCTGGTTCGTGTATTGCCCGTTGTGGTTGCTGTTTGCATGCAGCGGCACATGAGCATCAGCAATATAATGCCCAAGCTCCGCACTGTTTTTAATTATGCTGCTGTAGTTTTTATCTTTAAAAGCGTTGGTCAATCGTTGCAGCATTACCTGTACATGCCATGGCACAATGCCTTGGCTTTGTAAAGTATCTTCAGAAAACTTTGCAATAGCATCTTTCCATTTGTGTGGTAACGAATCAAAAGGATATTTGCCATAATAATCAATATCAATAAAGTGCCTCGAACCTTCCTCTTTTACAGCGTAGCGCCGTTTATCTGGATCCACAGCATGTTCAGATAAAAAAGCAATATTTGGTTTGTACAAAACCATCATATCCGGTGGCAATAAAAAGCAGGCGTAGTAATTTATTTTTTGATGGGCAAAAAAGCCCCAGCAGAATGATGGCAGATAACTGAATAACATCGCAACTAAAATCGTAAAAGAAACAATTGTTTTTTTCATCCTATAATATAATCAGCTTGGTAAGTATGAACTTTTCATTTGCAAATTTGCAAATCTTCACATTTAAGATTTATTCTTCCGAAATATGCGTAACTCCTCCACTCAATGCAAATTTCATGGTCTGTGCGCTGGAGATATGTGTGATGTGTTTGATTCTTGCCCTCGGCAGTATGTACACATTTCCCGCAACAGAATATGCCATTGGAATATATACAGCTACATGGTCTACAAGTCCAAAATCACTCATATCTTCTTTGGTTATAAACCCCATGCGCCACACATCATTGTCATCCACATTTGCCAACACATTTTGTGTAAACTTTTTCTTATCGCCTGCAAAGGCTTCAAAAAAATCTCTGGTGGTACCATAAATATGTTTTATACCCGGTGCTTTCTGCATTGCTTTATCTAAAAAACTGATAATGCGGCTTGTTATAAAAAACGAACTGAAATAACCAATAGAAATTATCGCAACCAAAATAATGATAAATCCGAGCCCATAGTTCTGCACATGAGTAACACCAATTTCATCTTTGTAGCTAAAAATGGGTATCCAGCCATCAATAGTTGATACCACAAAAAACAATGCATAGATCGTAATAGCAACGGGTGCCATAATTAATAATCCCTGTAAAAAATATTGCAGAAACTTTCGGTATTCAAATGGTTTTTCCATGTTGCGCTAAGTTGAATTACAAATATAATTTATTGTTGGGCGCACACTCGATTTCTCTTTTCAGTTAAAAAATATGATGGACGGTAATTATTTATTAACATGGAAACTTGGGTTACATTAAAAGTTTCCATAGTTTTGCGTCCGATTATGGAAGAAAGTTTAACAACAGCAGAAAGAATAAAGCACAAAGCACATGAGCTTTTTATGCAGTTTGGGCTTAAAAGTGTAAGCATGGATGATATTGCCACCAAACTCGGCATCAGCAAAAAAACCATTTACCAATACTATGCAGATAAAGATGCACTGGTAGATGACGTTATAAAATCAGTATTGCAGCATAGTGAAGCATGTTGCGATGCCGATACCAAAAAAGCAGACAATGCTGTGCATGAAATTTTTCTGGCAATGGATTTTATTATGGAAGTATTCAGGTCTATGAACCCGTCTCTTCTTTTTGATATGCAAAAGTATTATCCCGCCGCCTACCAAAAATTTGCAAAGCATAAAAATGATTACCTGTTTGGTGTAATAAAACACAACCTAAAACGGGGAATGGAAGAAGGCTTGTACAGAGATGATTTAAAGGTAGAAGTAATCGCCCGTTTTAGAGTAGAGAGTATGATGCTGCCTTTCAATCCTGAATTTCATACAAAAGTAAAACTCAACCTGGCCGCAGTTGAACAGGAAATAACACTACACTTCTTATTTGGAATGGTTTCTCCCAAAGGCTACAAGCTTGCTGTAAAATACAGGCTGGATAGATTAAAAAAGATTAATAAAGATGAAAAGTAAAATGATGAAATTATATACCGTATTGTTTTTTACGCTGTTTGCATTTGCTGCAAATGCACAAAAAATAAACAGCTTCTCTGTGCAGCAGGCAGTAGATTATGCCAAGCAAAACAGTGTGCAGGTAAAAAATGCACTACTCGATTATCAGGTACAGAAGCAAACAAACAGAGAAATCACAGCCGCCGCCTATCCACAGTTAAATGCCACGGGAACCTTTAATGATTATCTCGCAATTCCTACAAGTTTATTGCCCGCAGCAATTAATGGTGGCCCGGCAGGTACCTATTTTCCTGTAAAATTTGGTACAAAATACAACGCTACCGGCGGCTTTGATGTGAGCCAGTTGTTGTTTGACGGGCAGGTTTTTGTCGGATTGATTGCAAGGGGTGTTGCGCTGAAGTTTTATGAAAAGCAAACAGAGATTACAGAGGAAATGATCAATGTCAATGTGCAGAAGATTTATTATCAGTTGGTAGTTGGAAAAAAACAAATGACTTCCATTGATGCCAACATAGAGCGTTTTGAAAAATTATTAAAAGACACCAAAGAAATTTACAAACAGGGTTTTGCTGAAAAACTGGATGTAGATAAAGTAAGTGTACAGTTAAACAACCTTCAAACCGAAAAAATAAAAATACAGAGCCAGTTAGATGCGGGCAATGCAGGGCTGAAATTTTTGCTGAACATGCCGCAAAAAGATTCTTTGCTCTTAACAGATTCTATAACAGAAGATAAAATAAAAGAAAACATTCTTGCTGCCGATTATAAATACGAAGACAGAAAAGAATACCAGTACTTAACCATAGCCAAGCAATTAAATGAGTACAATGTAAGAAGGTATAAACTGAGTTACCTGCCCACGCTGTCTGCATTTGGTAACTATAGCAAGAATGCACAAAGACAAAGGTTTGACTTCTTTAAAGGAGGTCAGTGGTTTAGTACATCCCTTATTGGCCTGAGATTAAACGTTCCCATATTTGATGGTTTTGCGAAAAGTGCCAGAGTACAAAAAGCGAAGATTGAGGTACAGCGTAGCGTGAATAACATGGAGCAACTTAGATCATCTATTGACAATGATGTAGCCCAGGCAAGATTAAAAATTACTGCTGCTGTTGTTACGATGGATAACCAAAAGAAAAACATTGAGCTGGCGGAGAAAGTATACAACACTACAAAAATAAAATACGAACAGGGCCTGGGCAATAACCAGGAAATATACAATGCACAGGCAGAACTAAAAATTGCGCAAAACAATTATTACAGTGCATTGTACGATGCCATCATTGCAAAAATTGATTATCAAAAGGCCATTGGCAAACTATAAAATTTACCAAAATGACAACACTATATAATATGCAAAAGACAACTCTTTTTACAGTGTTACTTTCAGCTTCTCTAATTGCTGCATCATGTGGCGGAAGCAAGAAGGACAGCAACGCAACACTTACAGACAAACGTACCCAATTAGAAAAACTAAAAGGGGAGAAGGATAAAAAAGACGCAGAAATATTAAGGCTGCAGGAAGAACTTTCTAAGCTGGATACTACAAGTAGCAACCCGTCTAAAATTAAACTGGTGGCATTTGCACCGGTGGTGTTAGAGAACTTTGAACACTACATTGAACTGCAGGGGAAAATAGATGCAGAAAACAGTTCTTACATTTCTCCGAGAGGTATGGGCGGGCAGGTAAAAGCCGTGTTGGTAAAGCAAGGTCAATTTGTAAGAAAAGGACAGTTGCTTTTAAGATTGGATAATGCCGTACAACGCCAGCAGGTGCAGGCTGCACAGCAACAAAGCGCAGGTATCAGAACGCAATTGGCATTAGCAAAAAGTTTGTACGAACGCCAGAAGAATTTGTGGGACAAAGGCATAGGTACAGAAGTGCAATTGCTAACTGCAAAAACAAACGTTGCCTCTTTGGAAAACAATTTAGCACTCGTTGCAGAACAGGTAAAACTGGCGCAGGAGCAAATGAATACCGCCAATGTTTACAGCGATGTAAATGGTGTGGCCGATGTGGTAAACATCAGAGTGGGAGAAATATTTCAGGGAGTAACAGCGGCAGGTCCACAAATAAAAATTGTAAATAAAAGCAGCTTAAAGGTAATAGGAAACATTCCGGAAAATTATCTTGGAACAGTAGGCAGAGGCACACCGGTATTGGTTACCATGCCGGATAGTAAAAAAACATACAACAGCACGCTAAGCTTTATTGGTGCGTCTATCGACCCAAACAGCAGAGGCTTTTCGGTAGAAGCTAAACTTCCTTCAGATCCTGCATTAAACCCAAACCAGACTGCATTGTTGCGCATAAGAGATTATGTTTCTGCCAACAGCATTGCTATTCCACTAAAGACATTGCAGAACGACGAAAAAGGAAAATATGTAATGATAGCATCTTCTGAAAAAGGAAAACTGTTTGCCCGCAAGCGTCCAATTATAGTGGGTATGATAAACGATGCATCTATAGAAGTGAAGAGCGGTTTAAAAGCAGGCGACCAGTTAATTATAGACGGCTACACAGGCTTGTATGAAGGGCAACAACTAAAAACAGCATTGTAAAATAATCAGATTGATTAAATATTAATCTCCAAACTAACTGTATGAGTGTTTTAGAAAATGTACAAAAAAAGTTTAAAGAGTTTAAGCCCACATCGTGGAGTATAAACAACAAAACTTCCATTTACCTGATCATGTTATTCGTAACATTGGCGGGTGTTTACCAGTTTCTTACTTTACCAAAAGAGCAGTTTCCGGATATTGTTATTCCCACTATTTATGTACAGACGATCTATGTAGGTAATTCACCGAAGGATATTGAGAATCTGGTAACAAGGCCAATTGAAAAACAGATCAAAGGAATTACCGGTGCAAAAATTACCAAGTTTACAAGTACATCCTTACAGGACTATTCTGCCATTCAGGTAGAATTTAATACAGATGTAAAAGTAGATGTTGCGCTTCAAAAAGTAAAAGATGCCATCGATAAAGCCAAGCAGGATCTGCCAAATGATCTTACCCAGCAACCAACTGCATTAGAAGTAAACTTGAGCGACCAGCCTATTATGTATGTAAACATGAGTGGCGATTACGACATGACGAAGCTGAAGAAGTTTGCAGATGATATGAAGGACAAGCTTGAAGACATTCCCCAGATAAACAGAATAGACATTGTAGGCGCACCGGAAAGAGAGTTTCAGATAAACGTAGATAATTACAAAATGCAAAGTGCAGGTATCACATTTGATGATATCAGCAATGCAGTAGCAAGAGAAAACGCAGATATTTCGGGAGGGTTGCTAGATGTGGGAGATATGAAACGCAACCTGCAATTGAAAGGGCAGTTTCACACAGCATACGATATTGAGAAAGTAATTGTAAGAAACACAAGTGGCAGCCCTATTTATTTAAAAGATATTGCCACCATAAAAGACACTACCAAAAATGTAGAGAGTTTTGCAAGGCTTGATGGTAAGAATGTGGTAACACTAAACATCGTTAAGCGAAGCGGCGAAAACCTGATTGAAACAAGTGATGCAGTGCAAAAAGTAGTGAAGGAAAGCAGAGGTGTTATTTATCCTGAAGATTTAAAAGCAGTTGTAACGGGTGACCAGAGTGTAAAAACAAAAGCATCTTTTAATGAGCTTGTAAACAGCATCATCATTGGCTTTCTGTTGGTATTAATAGTGCTCATG
>JANXTN010000327.1 GCA_025352435.1 Ferruginibacter sp.
TGAAGGTAGAAAAGGCACTAGCTGTTTTGGAGCATAATCCCAAGCATTCGTCAGTTCCTTTACGTAAACTAATTCTTTCTGCCATCAGTAACTGGAAGGCAAAGAATGAAGGTGCAGATGAAACTGCTTTAATAGTGAAAACTATTTTTGTAGATGCTGCAAGAGTTATTAAGCGTATGCGCCCTGCACCACAAGGTCGTGGTTACAGAGTTCGTAAGCGTAGCAATCACGTTACTGTATTTGTAGATGCGGGCGATGCAACTGAAACAGCAGTAAGAGTTTCTAAAAAAGAAACAGTAAGGAAAGAGATTGCTCCGGTTGCCGCACCTAAAAAGACAGCAACTAAAAAAGCTGCTCCAAAGAAAAAAGCTAATTCAGAAACCGAATAAAATAAATTTATCCCAAATTTTTTGGGAATTAAAAAAATAATATGGGTCAGAAAACAAATCCGATAGGTGCAAGATTAGGAATCACACGTGGTTGGGACAGTAACTGGTTTGCTCACAAAAAAGATTACGCTAAAAAGCTAATTGAAGATGATCGTATCAGAAATTACCTGAACGCTCGTATCAATAAAGGTGGAATTGCAAAAATAGTTATTGAGCGTACGCTCAATAAGTTGATCGTTACTATTCATACATCTAAGCCTGGTATCATTATCGGTAAAGGTGGTGGTGAGGTTGACAGGATTAAAGAAGAGTTGAAAAAGCTTTGTGGTAAAGATGACGTACAAATCAATATTCTAGAAATTCGTCGCCCAGAGCTTGATGCTGCTATTGTTGCAGATACCATTGCCCGTCAGCTTGAAAATCGTATTAGTTATAAGCGTGCAATTAAAATGTCAATAGCTTCTGCGCTTCGTATGGGTGCTGAAGGTATCAAAGTAAAAGTTGGTGGTCGTTTAGGTGGATCTGAAATTGCTCGTAGCGAAGAAATCAAGCAAGGTCGCACTCCATTACATACTTTACGTATGGATATTGATTATGCCAATGTATTTGCTCTTACAGTATATGGTAAAATAGGTATCAAAGTTTGGATTTGTAAAGGTGAAGTTTTAGGTAAAAGAGATCTTAACCCTAACGTTCTTGCCGGTGGTAAAAATGAAGGTCCTGAAAGACAAGGTGGTTTTGATAGAAGAGATGACAGAAGAGGCGGTGGAAGAGGTGGAGATGATAGAAGAGGTGGCGGTGATAACCGTGGTGGTGGAAGAAGATAAGGACAATGTGAAGATTTGCAAATGTGAAAATTTGCAAATGCAGAAGATTTAAATAAAATGTTCAATGTACACAAATTTGCACATTGGCATATTTTCAAATTGGCAAATTAAAGAGAAATGTTACAACCAAAAAGATCCTTACACAGGAAGACGCAAAAAGGAAGAATGAAGGGTGATACCAAACGAGGTGCTACACTTGCTTTCGGAACCTTTGGTCTTAAAGCTCTTGCTAGTGTTCAATTAACTAATAGACAAATAGAAAGTGCTCGTCAGGCAATGACACGTGCTATGAAGAGAGAAGGTAATGTATGGATCAGAATTTTTCCTGATAAGCCTATTACAGCAAAACCAGCTGAGGTAAGGATGGGTAAAGGTAAAGGTAACCCTGAAGGATGGGCTGCAATTGTACAACCGGGTCGTATTTTATTCGAAGCCGATGGTGTTACAGAGGAAGTTGCAAAACACGCTTTTGCTTTAGCAGCTCAAAAATTACCAATACTTACAAAATTTATAGTTAGCAGAGATTTTGTAGCCTAGTAAAACAAGTTTCAATAAACAATTGAAACCTTCAATTTTGAATGTTCAAATAACAGAAGATGTCTAAAAAAAATGATTTCGCACAAAGCCTTTTAGGTTTATCTGAGGCTGATTTAACGGCAAAGATTAAAGAAGATGAAATGCGTATGAAGAAGTTGACTTTTGCACACGCAATTGCACCTCTGGAAAATCCACAAAGCATTCGCGTTTTGAGAAGAGATATCGCACGCCTTAAAACGCAATTAAGAAAAACTCAGATCGGGGCTTAATAACCCTTTAAAAGAATAACAATGGAAGATAATAACCTAGTAAGAAATTTAAGAAAGACGAGAACTGGTCTTGTATCAAGCAACAAAATGGATAAAACCATCACTGTAGCTGTTGAAAGAAAAGTAAAACATCCTTTGTACGGGAAGTTTCTTAAAAAGACAACCAAGCTTCATGCTCATGATGAAAAGAATGAGTGTAACATTGGTGATATCGTAAAAATCATGGAAACTCGTCCGATTAGCAAATTGAAGCGTTGGAGATTGGTTGAAGTAGTGGAGAAAGTGAAATAAGGAATTTTTGAGTATTTACTACTCGGTATTCAGAATGAACATTAGCAATTAAGAACTAGTCTAGGTAACATGTACCAGATACTAAAATAAGTAAAATGATTCAGCAAGAAAGCAGGTTAAATGTAGCGGATAATAGTGGTGCCAAATCGGTATTGTGTATTCGTGTACTTGGTAATAGCGGACAGGATTATGCTCGCATAGGGGATAAGATTGTTGTAACAGTTAAAGATGCCATGCCTGCAGGTGGTAT
>JANXTN010000359.1 GCA_025352435.1 Ferruginibacter sp.
TCAACATTCCAAGAAAAAAATATTAACCCTACGAAAATGCAGAATTGCAGTTGATCACCATATTTAATAATAAAACTCAAAAAATGATTCATTAATTTCCTTTTTTAAAACTCATATTTTGTCCGAAAATTGAACGATGCCAATATTCTCTGACTTTTAAGGTGCCACCATTTATCCATGCTTTAGCATTCCAATCTTTTCCTGTACTACAATCAAAAATTTTCCTTCATAGTATGACTGCTTCCATTTATGCTATGCCTTGCTTGGAGTTTTCCTTTATTTTTTTATAGATTATTTTCCTTAAGCATGAGCAATACTACAGCAAGGATTTACAAAATTCAAAAATAGCAAGCTCTGAGGCTGAGATTGATCTGGACCATAATTATTTTTTCTTATATGGAAAAGCAATGAGATTAAAAAGCTCCCGCATTCCGCGTTTGACCATTTAGTTAGCGTGCGTCATCATTGCGATATAAACACAACTGTGATTTGTATTGAAAGCAAAATTAAACCTAGGTATAACAACCGCCTTTGTTGATGCTTTTATTATGGTTTACACCAGTACAAAAATGTGTTGATATGCTTAGGATTTACCACTCTGCTGCACACCGGTAGTAAAGTTTCAGGACTTAATAAATGGCAGTGAGAAACTGCTGATTCCCCAAATTTTTTCACAATTGGTTAAAAATAACATGTGCCTTTATAATAGTTGAAGAATAAACGAACGAGATGTCAATGTGCAGGCAATGTACTTGGAAAATTTTTTTACATCAGTTATTTCAGATTTAGGCTTGTTTTTTGGGAGCAGAAGCCATAAACAAAAACAAACTTATTTAAAAATGGAATCTGAGAAACACTATATAAACAGGAGTGGATGGCTTAGGGCCGCAATCTTAGGTGCAAATGATGGTATCCTTTCAACAACCAGTATTGCAATTGGTGTGGCAGCCGCAAGTGTTACAAGAAGCCCTATTATTTTGGCAGCATTAGCAGGCTTGGTTGCCGGTGCATTATCTATGGCAGCAGGTGAATATGTTTCAGTAAGTTCTCAATCTGATATTGAAACTGCAGATTTAGAAAGAGAAAAAGCGGAAATTGAAGCTACACCAGAAGAAGAATTGGAGGAATTAGCTGAACATTATGAGGAAAGGGGTTTAAAGAAGGATCTTGCAATGCAGGTTGCGATACAACTAACAGCAAAAAATGCTTTAGAAGCGCACGCAATAGACGAATTGGGGATTAATGAAATGACTCAGCCAAAACCATTGCAGGCAGCTTTAGCATCAGGCGCATCGTTCTTAATAGGAGGGATGTTGCCGTTTTTGGTTTCACTGTTTGCGCCAATCAAGCATATGGTAATCTGCCAATATTCTTTTTCAATTGTATTTCTTGCATTATCAGGTGGTATTGCTGCAAAGGCCGGTGGCTCAAGTATTTCAAAAGGAATAATAAGAATTTGTTTTTGGGGTACAATAGCCATGGGAGTTACGGCTTTTGTAGGTTATCTGTTTGGTGTGAAGACAGGAGGGTAAAAAATACAAGGTTTTTTAGGACGTAGCTACTGTAACTCGAACTTTGCCAAAATAGAATAAATTTCATCGTAAGACCCTATAAAACAAGGCATAGATAATTACTATCCTTATCAACAGTAATGCCATTAGTTATTTTATTTTGGTTGTATTTATGCTATTGGTATATGAATTGTAATGATGGGTTACAGTAAAATAAATTCATAATTTAAACAGAATAATAATGTCAAAACTAAAAAAACAACCACAAGTTTCTAAAGGCAAAACTGAAAATAAAGCTTCCAAAGGATACCCTGCACCGCCACAACTCGCCACCCCCACAGATTTAAAACCTGATGAGGTTAAGAATGTTGTAAGTGCAGTAAATCCATTAATTGCAGATGCATTTGCTTTGTATGCCAAAACTAAAAACTTTCACTGGCATTTGTCAGGATCTCATTTTAGAGATTATCATTTAATGTTTGATGAGCAGGCTGATGCTATTTTTGAAAGTATAGATATCCTTTCTGAAAGGGTAAGAAGAATTGGAGGTACCACCATAAGAAGCATTTCTCACATAAGCCAATTGCAAACCATTAAAGACAACAATGATGATTTTGTAGATCCTGAAGAAATGATTGCTGAACTTTTAAGCGATAATCTGCATATTGCAAAAAACCAACGGGAAGCTATTGACAAAACAGAAAAAAACAGAGACACCCCAACTAGTAATCTTCTGCAGGATCAGCTTGATCAAACGGAGAGAAGAATTTGGTTTCTTTTTGAGATAAGCCGTGGAGGAAAAAATGGATTATAGAAATACAATATAAAAGTTGTCTAATTGTTGATAACCAACTTTTACATAATTTTCTTTATACCGAAGTTTCTTTGCACATACCTCTTGTGTTTAGGGTGGTAAAATTTGATAAATAGTGGTTTGTATCTGTTTTAATTGGTCCAGAAAAAACAAGATATAATATAGTTAGATAGAGTGTATAGTTCACATTTATATAACGGATATGCACTAACTCTTGTCCTACTAGTAAGTAATAATTGGATAAAAAATGTCATAAAAATTGGAATCTGAAAAACATTATAAAAACAGGAGTGGATGGCTTAGGGCTGCAATATTGGGTGCAAATGACGGAATCCTTTCAACAACCAGTATTGCAATTGGTGTAGCTGCTGCAAGTGTAACAAGAAGCCCCATTATTCTGGCAGCATTAGCCGGCTTGGTTGCCGGTGCCTTATCTATGGCAGCAGGTGAATATGTTTCAGTAAGTTCCCAATCTGATATTGAAACTGCTGATCTTCCTTTTTTCCAGCAATTTATATTGTTAATAAAGGATCTTTAAATTCTAATTTTTAATTTATGCTTTTTTATATCAGGTATTTTTCTCTATTCTTATTTTTCTCTTTTATCAACATTAAAACTTTTGCACAAACGGTTCCTGATGCAATACTTGGAAAATGGATGACCACTACCGGTAACTGTATGGTTGAAGTTTATAAACAAAACCAAGAGTACAAAGCAAAAGTTCTATGGTTTAAAACAACGAAAAAACCTATGAATGAATGGACCGATGATAAAAATTCCAATGTTGCTTTGCGTAAAAGAAAACTCCTAGGTATGGATGTTGTAAGCGGTCTCCATTACAATTCAGATGAAAAACAATGGGTAGATGGAATGATATAT
>JANXTN010000379.1 GCA_025352435.1 Ferruginibacter sp.
TTACCAAGATTTACATTGCAACCTATCAATTCTAAAAAGTAAAGTTGCTGGGCCTTTTGTGGTGCTTCCCATAAAATTTTCTCTGCAGGTATTTGTGTAAGAATCTCCTGTACTAATCCCTCACGCACCTCGCCACTTCCTCTGTAAATACCTACATTGCCGGCTTCCCGGGCTTCAGCAATTACATAGCTTGCACCTGCACTCAGTTCTGCACTCATCAATTCAATCCATTTATAGGGAGCAATAATATGCGCCGCATCTTTGCTACCTACCTCACTATATACTTTAAAATTTTTTGCAAGTTTTTCTATGTAACCACATTTTTCTGTGTGTGGAATTGTGATAGAACCATCACTTACTTCTATTGTAGAAACTCCAAAGTCGTTGCACATTTTCACAAAATCATCAAATTGATTGCGAATTAAAAACGCTTCAAATAAAGTTCCGCCAAAATATACAGGAACATTGCTTGCGGCATATACTGCTAGTTTTTCTTTTAAATTAGGAGTAACAAAGGCAGTACCAAAACCAAGCTTTACAATATCCACATGAGGACTCGCAATACTCATAAAATTTTTGGCCTCTTCAATACTGAGGCCTTTATCCATCACCATCGTAAGCCCGTTAGTTCTTGGTTGTGCCGTACGTTCCGGCATTTGAGAAAGATTGAAATTCATCGTAAAATATTTTGAAATATTTTGGTAAAGCGGCAAATATATTTAAAGAAAAATGAAACAGTTTTTGACGACTATTTGTTTCTCTTCTTTTTATGTCTCGCTATAATTTCCACTACCTGCCTATGCTTGAGTATTCGGGGGTCTAGCTGTATGAATTTCTTAATCAATTTTGGATTCTCCGCCATTGCATTTTCTAACTGCAATACAGCTTCTTTGGATTGGCCATCGGCAAATAGAAACATACTTTTATAAAAAAGAAAAATCGTTTTGCCGTCAGTCTGCTCATAAGCAAATTGCGCATATTCAATCCCCTCGGTAAAAAAATCTGCGTGCAAAAGGCATTTTAATAACTCTGTCCAACCGTTAATATTTTTCGGTCTTATGCGCACAACATTTCCAAAGCAAGTCAGCGCTTCATCAATGTTGTTCATTTGCATATAACATTGGCCCAATGCAAGGTTATAATCAGGTTGCATCAGTTGCGTGCGCAATGCCGTGTTTAAACATCTTATAGCACTACTCCACGATGCTTCATTCATATAAGTGCACGCAATTCTATAATGGATGCGGCTATCTTCCATATCCATATGGCTTGCCTTCTTATAGTAAAATCTAGCCTGCGCATAATTTTCTAATCTGTCATAGCAATGCCCGATAGCTTCGTATAACACAGGTTCAGGCATTGTTAATTCCAGTACCTTTTCTAAAGATTCTATGGCAAGTTTATACTGACGGAGACGAAGATGTGCATCGCCCATGTTGCGGTATGCATTTTCAAATTTTTCATTTATAGCAACTACATATTCATATGCGTCAAGCGCTTTTTCGTGCAGTTTTATGCCCTGAAAAGCTGCGCCCAGGTTAAACCAAGCAAGCTCATTAAATGGTTGTTCTTCTATTATTTGTTTGTGCAGTGTAATACTTTCTTCATTTCTACCTGTAAAGTCTGTCCAAAAACAAATCTTATATAGCGCTTCCTCGTTTGCAGGGTCTTGCTTTAAAATAAGTACGAGACAATCAAAAACCTTTTCAAAGTTTTCGTAATCATCGTACACATCGCACAGCTCAAAAAGCAAATCAATCTTTTCATCACCTTCAAAATTTTGAATTGCGATTTCCAACACTTCTGCCGCTTTAAGCTGCATATCGAGCGCTAAATACGCATCCGTTTTTAAGATGTACAAATTACTGTCAGATGTATCAATTTTCTCGGCCTCTTCAAGTAAGATAAGTGCATCTTTATAGCTTTTTGTAACTATTAAAATGTTTGCTTTTAAAATTAATAGCGCAGGGGTATTAGGATATTGGTTTATTGCATATTCGCAAACGGTAAGTGCCTCAGTAAATTTATCTTTTTCATCAAAATATTCAACGAGGCGTTCAAAACCTTCCTTTTCTATAAAGGAATTTGTTCTTCCGGCCCTCAAATTGTCGTACTGAGTGAGCAACTCCTTTAATTCTTCTCTATCTTGCCTGTATCTGTCATTTCTCATATTTATGCCTTATGTTCTGTAATTTAATGATTTGTTTAGGATTTTTATGCTAACTAAAAATAGTTATTAACTATTATTAAATTATTACATACTAAAGACTTAAAATTTTCGTTTATTGTGTTATATTTGTTAATATTTAATAATGAAAACTTTTATACGCATATTATCTCTCGTAACATTGTTCGCAATACAAATGAACATTTCGTTTGCGGATAGGGGTTTAAATAAAAAGAAAAATAAAGTTGTTCTAAATATCAACTCTCCTTATAATTTTAAAAATTCATTAAATTTTAATTTAAGAAATGGATTAAAGTATACTGGCAGTTTATCAACTCACAGTGTGATACCTACAACAGCTGTTCCCACCACATTTAAGTATTTAATTACTTATCAAAAAGGTAACAGTGTTTATATTTTACCTTATAAACAAAGAATCGTCTCAGCAGACATTCGTCCTGGGTATGCAGGTGCAAAATTGGTTATAAGCGTACATTAATTTTATTCGCCTTTTTTCAATTGCTGATTTTCTTCGTAACTCATTATTCTGAATCCTGTCTTTGGAGCTTCAAATTTTGCAGCGGTCAATATTTCTGAATTTACTCCAATTAAACTGTACTTAAATATTAAATTACCAGAAGATAATTCGTATTGCACAGGCATCCCTGCTAATTGAGAAAATGCATTGTTGTATTGCTTATTTGCAATTATGATTGAAGGGTCATAATAAACAGTATATGTTTTTCCATTTTCACTTTTTGCTATTGCCTTTTTACATACATAACTTCCAATCGTTGTTGTGCCCTGCAGCGTTTCAAAATTTAAATTTGAATTTACCTGGTTTTTTTGACTCCAGTTCTCAGCAGTTGTAGTTATCATTAATTTTTGTCCGCTATATTCTTTCAAAATAAATCCTTTACCATTTTTATTATCATACACAGTGGTTTCTGTGCCCGGCGTACTTATCATTTCTGATCTGCTTTTTTCTTTTGTTAGAAAAACAGAAAGGGTGGCGCCATTTAATGTACTGGATAATTGCTTTTCGCCATTAGCACTTTCAATGGAAATATTGTATTTCAACATACCCTCTGTAAATACTTTTTGAGCAAATGTATTACTGCTGAATAGGCCCAGAGCTAATACCGCGAGCATTGTAAAAATTTTCATGTTTTATCTTTATGCTAAGGTAATAAAATTGTATGCGGAAAGGAGTAGTATAAAATAAATGAAAAAGCTGCACCTTAAACGGCACAGCTTCGTAACAAAATTTTAACTGTAATTAGTTTTTGTTTGTCCTGTTTTTTAGATCCTGAAGTTTTCTTTGGCTTTCTTGCATAGCTTCTACTTTCTCAGCTATTTTAGATTTTTTTACAGGTTTTTTTCGGTTTTCATTTATTTGTACCAAAATTTTTTCATGATTGATAACATACTTCTGAATTACAATTTGTAATATCAAAGTGATACTGTTGGAAATAGTGTAGTACCAGGTAAGTGCAGATGGTAAATTATTAAACACGCCTAATAATAAAACAGGAAATATGTAAGGCATATATTTCATTACCGGATTGCTATTATCCTGCATATTGCTCATACTGTAAATGGAGATCAACATACTTGTAATTACAGCGGTTAAAGTAAATAAACTTACATGATCACCATAGAAAGGAATGCTAAAAGGTAATTTTAAAATGGAATCATAGGATGCAAGATCAGTAGACCATAAAAAACTTTTACCTCTTAAGTCTATATTACTTTGAAAGAAATAATACAGGGACATAAATATGGGGATTTGTAGCAAAGCCGGCAGACAGCCTCCTAGTGGGCTTACCCCGGCTGTTTTCCATAGTTTCATTTGCTCCATGCTAAATGCCTGCTGGTCTAGTTGCCCTGCCTTATCAGTAAATTTTGCTTTCAATGCATCTACCTCAGGTTTCAACACTTTCATTTTAGCGCCACTCAAATAACTTTTATAAAGTATAGGAGAAGTTATGAGTCTTATAAGCAACGTTAACAACAATATTACAATGCCCATGCTTGCAATATTCTTCTGAAAAAAGTCAAACACCGGCAACAAAAAATACCTGTTTATATATTTTACAAAAGAAAAAATACCCGATCCATACGGTACCATATTTTCCATTTTGTTGTTATACTTTTTCAAAATATGGTAATCGCTTGGCCCATAATAAAATTGTAAGGCTGTGTTACTGTTACTCCCTCCTTTCACTGCAATTTTTAAATTAGCTATTGATCTAAAAATAAATGAATTACTATCTGTGGGTATTTTCCATGCCACCGTCCCGGATTCAAACTTTTCTTTAGCAGCTAAAGCAGATATAAAAAATTGTTGTTTGGCGCCAATAAAACTAACTGGACTACTAAAAGTTTTTGTACTTTCTTTAGCGATGTGTTCAAAGTCATACTTATCTTGTTCAGCATATCCAATTTGAGATTGTGTAAGTTCATATTTATGATCTTTTTCAATCTGCGAGGCTTCTGTTTGCCATAGTAGATTAATAACATTCCCAGTAAACAAATTATCACCTTTCGTTAGTATATTAAAGTCCATCATATACTCTCCTTCTCGGATGGTATATTGATGTATTAGCTCTTTTCCCCCTGTAGAATCTCCGGTTTTAAAAGAGATAGTTTGGCTTTTATCAGCATTTACAACTACCGGTTGTACGATAAAATTAATATTCTCTGTCTGTGCAGTTGTATTATTTCCGGAGTTGATATCGTAGGATAATTTATTAAAATTACCACTTTGCAAAAGCACCGGGGAGCTATCAAACTTCTTATATTTTTTTAGTTCTACGCGGGCAGGTTGGGCACCCCTTGTATTAAAAATTACCTTCATTACATCATTTTCCAATTCAACCATTTGCTCCTTAATAGTATCTTGAATAAAACCTGCGGTTTGCTTGACTATTTTAAGAGAATCTGTTTTTTTAATATCTAGTTTTACTGCATTTGTATCTATTTTTGGTTTAAGAGCAGCTATAGAATCATTTATTCTTTTTTGTTCTAGTTCGTATGTCGCTTTGCTGTTGTTATTAATAACCAGCATACCTATAAGTAAAGCTCCAATCAGTGCAAAACCTATTAAAGTATTTTTATCCATTCCCATTATAGTAATTTTAGTTTTTAGTTTTTGTTTGGAATTTAATTCCTTAATCTCAATCTACATTCCACAAAAAATAAATGTCTATTTGGCATTGAGGCTGCAAATGTAATTAAGTTTACACGGTTCTTTATATTAAAAATGCCTCCATTAAGAAGGCATTTTTATTCTTTATTTTTTATTTATAGCAATTTATTTTTTTGCTGCAGGTGCTGCGGCGGGAGCTGCTTTACCGGCAGGCGCTTTAGCTGCTGCAGTTTCCTCCTGCTTAAGCTGACGTGTCATTGTTACTGATGCAATCGGAATTCTTGGAGAGTTCATAATTTCCATATTCTCTGCCTTAATATTTTCAACCCGAATATTTTCATTCAATTCTAAATTACTTATGTCTACCTCAATATTTTCTTTCAGGTACTTAGGCAACGTTTTTACTTTTACAGACTTAATTTTTAATACCAGCTTACCTCCGGCTTTAACCCCTAAAGGTGTTCCTGTATATTTAAGAGGAAGTGTAGCAATCACTTTTTTATCATCTACCAGTTCCAAAAAATCAAGATGAGTAAGTAAATCAGTTACCTTATTAAACTGTAAATCTTTCAAAATACATTTGTAAGATTTACCTCCAACAGTAATGTTGGCAAACATAAATTCAGATGTGTAAACGATGCTTTTAAAAGCTGTTGCGGGAGCTGAGAAATTTACTTCAATTTTACCACCGTAAATTACAGCAGGCACAAGTTGCTGAGAGCGAAGTTGGCGGGTGGCTTTTTTTCCGCTTTCGGTCCTCAGTTGTCCGTCGATTGTAATTGTTTTCATTTAGTTTATTTTTTATGAGGTGCAAAAGTAAGTATTCTAAGGTAAAAAAAGCATTTCAATTGGCTTCTTTCACTAAATGAAATCCATTAATTAATAATG
This sequence comes from Ferruginibacter sp., assembly GCA_025352435.1. Taxonomy (GTDB): domain Bacteria; phylum Bacteroidota; class Bacteroidia; order Chitinophagales; family Chitinophagaceae; genus Ferruginibacter. The sequence goes on from JANXTN010000379.1 coordinate 6,207, forward strand.
CCCTCCGTTTTGATAGTTGGCACCTCCCGATATTACTTTTCTCTAAGCCTGCCTCTAATGAACAAACTGTTTATGCTTTTATTTTCATAAGCATTCCTTAATGCTACTGCAAAAAGCTCATCCACCGAAAGGATTTTTATTTTATCGCAAATACCTCTCACCGGTATAGTATCGCAAACCACCAATTCTTCTAATGCACTGTTTTGAATATTTTCGTACGCATTTCCGCTCAATACAGGATGGGTGCACAATGCTCTCACGCTTCTTGCCCCTTTTTCTTTCATGAGCCCTGCACTTTTTGCCAACGTACCACCGGTG
>JANXTN010000056.1 GCA_025352435.1 Ferruginibacter sp.
AAAATGTTCATATTGATGAGATGGGAATTGGAACCCGTCTTGAAGCATTATTTCAAACTGTTTTTCACCAAGCCCTGTGAGTGCACGGTACAATTGTTTAATTTTTTCTCCTTCAACATATATTACATCAAAATCAACCCCGCTTTTTCTGGCATCACTGATATATTTAAACGCCTCGGAAAAGTATTTGAGCAAACCTATACCCGCTTTCTCGATCTGCAAAAAGCGGAAGCACAAGCAAGAGAATCAAAAATTGAAGCTGCACTGGAAAGGGTGAGAAGCAGAACCATGTCTATGCAAAAAAGTGATGAGCTGTCAGAAACAGCAGCCGAAGTTTTCAGACAATTGATCCTGTTAGGAATTGAGCCAAACCGTTTGTATATAGGAATTGTAAAGGAAAAAACAGGCGATATGGAAATGTGGGCTACCGATGAGGATGGTACAAGTGTTGGGAAGAAATTTATGTTTAATAAAAATGAAAACATTTCTGTAAAAAAACTTTTTGATGGCTGGAAGGCAAAAGAAAGATCAGTGATTGTGGACATGCAGGGAAAAGAACTGGAAGATTATTTTCATTACCTGAATAATGTAATGCACATCCCTTTCAAAGATGGGCTTACGCAAAAGCGCAGAGTACAAAGTGTAGCTTATTTCAGCAAAGGGTTTATTGGTATGGCTTCGCCCGATGGGCAGGGTTATGAAACCATACAATTGCTGGAACGGTTTGCTTCCGTATTCAACCTCACCTTCACCCGTTTCAATGATCTGAAAATAGCAGAAGCACATGCCCAGCAGGCAGAAGACGATTTAATTGCTATTAAGGAAGCTAAACAAAAAGCAGAAGCCGCTCTGAGTGAGTTACAGGTAACACAAAAGCAATTAATACAATCCGAAAAAATGGCAAGTCTGGGAGAACTTACTGCCGGTATTGCACATGAAATACAAAACCCGTTAAACTTTGTCAATAATTTTTCGGAAGTAAGCAATGAACTGATAGATGAAATGAATGCAGAAATTGCCAAAGGTGATTTTGAAGAAGCTAAATTAATTGCAAACGATATTAAAGACAATTTAGAAAAAATAAATCATCATGGCAAACGAGCAGATGCCATTGTAAAAGGAATGTTGCAACATTCAAGAAGCAGCAGTGCAGTAAAAGAACCAACTGATATTAATAAACTGGCTGATGAATATTTAAGACTGGCATATCATGGTCTTCGTGCAAAAGACAAGTCATTTAATGCTTCATTCAAAACTGATTTTGATGACACGATTGGAAACATCAACATCATTCCGCAGGATATAGGGAGAGTGATATTGAATTTAATTACCAATGCATTTTATGCTGTTGATGAGAAAAAAAAATCAGGGATTGATGCTTATGAGCCAACAGTTACAGTCAGTACAAAGAAAGCAGCCGGTAAAGTTTTGATTAGTGTGAAAGATAACGGCAACGGTATTCCGGAAAAAGTATTGGATAAAATATTTCAACCGTTCTTTACAACAAAACCTACGGGACAGGGAACCGGATTGGGTTTGAGCATGAGCTATGATATTGTGAAGGCGCATTTTGGGGAGTTGAAGGTGGAAACAAAAGAAAAAGAAGGATCGGAGTTCATTATTCAAATACCAACCAAATAAAATGAAGAAAGGTTTAGCAATACTGCTGGTGTTTTTACCGCTGACAATCTTAGCCCAGCAAAGCGAAGTTTTAAAGATTGATTCTTTGCCAGAGCAAGGGTTATTGTTGAATAAAAACTGGAAATTTCAATTAGGAGATAATCCTGCATTTGCAAAACCTGATTTGGATGATGCTGCTTGGCAACCAATCAATCCCACTGTCGACATTTTTGATTTACCTCAATTGCCCAAAACTGGTGAAATTTTTTGGCTTCGTTTGCATCTTGAAGTCGATAGTTCATTAAATAAACAAATGCTAATGACACTTCAGCAGTCCGGAGCTTCTGAAGTGTTTATGGATGGAAAACTAATTCAAAAATTAGGGGTTGTAGATAGAAATTTTAATGCGATAAAGGCCTCTAATCCTTATCAAAGAATTTTTTCATTTCCCATACAAGAAGGGAGTTTGCACGTTATAGCTGTCAGATATGCTTTTCAACCAACGATGCTTTATGCAACCCATTTTGGTGCGTCAAATGTAGCCTTTACCATTACTTTATATTCACCTGAAGATTGGTATAACTACAATACTCTCAAAGTATACACTTCTAACTCGGACGTGGCGCTAGGAAGCATTTACGTTGTTTTATGTATTCTTTACCTTGCTTTTTTTCTGTTTTTTTCAAAAAGAAAAACAAGCCTTTATTTTGCGATTTATAGCTTTTTATTTGCTCTACCTTATCTTATCAGCGGCTTATTACTGAATTTAGATATCGCAAACAGGTATTGGTCTTCTAATACTTTTATCATCATGGGTATTATTGCAAATTCATTTTTACTTCTATCAGTTTATCGTTTATTCCAATCAAGAATTGGCATTTTTTATTGGCTAATTCTATTATTTGGGGTCTCTTCTATTGCTTCGGCTTTTTCTTTTTATAAGTGGGGATGGACAGTCTATGGTGTAGGTTATAATCTATTGGTCAGTTTTGAAATTTTGAGGATTGCGCTAAAGGGTGTCATCATAAACAAAAAAGGTGCTTATATTATTGCCACAGGCGGTTTTATTTTTTTTCTCTTTTGGTTTTTGTTTGTATCCGGAGCAAAACTATTTGGTACATCTTACGGACCCTATTTTTATGTCATAGCCTCCGTAGGAATTCCACTATCTGTAGCCATTTTTTTAGGGTACGATTTTGCGCAAACTAATCTCTCTCTCCAACAAAAATTAATAGAAAATGAAACACTCTTTAATGATAAACAACAAATACTTGCCACTCAAAAAGACACCCTTGAACGCCAGGTAGAAGTACGGACATCCGAATTAAAAGCTTCGCAAAATCAACTCATCCAAGCCGAAAAAATGGCCAGCCTTGGCGAACTCACTGCGGGTATTGCACATGAAATACAAAACCCTTTAAACTTTGTAAATAATTTTTCTGACTTAAATAAAGAATTGCTTGCAGAAATGAATACAGAGATAGAGAAAGGTAATTACGATGAAGTAAAAGAGATCGCTAAAGATGTTTCAGAAAATGAGGAAAAAATAAATCATCACGGCAAGCGTGCAGATGCAATTGTAAAAGGAATGCTGCAGCACAGCCGCACCGGCAGCGGCGTAAAAGAGCCCACAGACATCAATGCATTATGCGATGAATATTTAAGATTGGCTTATCATGGGTTGCGTGCAAAAGACAAATCATTCAATGCCGCTTTTAAAACTGATTTTGATAATTCTATCGGCAAGATCAATATCATTCCGCAGGATATAGGAAGAGTAATTTTAAATTTAATTACCAATGCTTTTTATGCCGTTGATGAAAAAAAGAGATCAGGTACAGATGCATATGAGCCCACTGTTACAATCAGTACAAGGCGCTCCCCTCTCCTTGGGAGAGGGGTTG
>JANXTN010000069.1 GCA_025352435.1 Ferruginibacter sp.
CTTCTTAATAAAAAATGAAATGTCGGGTATTTTTTTTCGGAATATTATCATTTCCCGAATGGTATTCTGGCTATTCTTTTTTTCTGTCTCCATTTCTCTGGTTATCATTTTTGAGAACGGTAGAAAAGAATTGAGAAACAGGCAACATTATGCAGAACTAATTGCAGCAAAAACAAACCCTATAAACAATGTTTTATTAAACACAGCTTTAACCGATTTTAATCCCGCACTTCTCGCTGAAAAGTTTTATTTATTTTATAATCAAGAAACCGCAGCTCATCTCAGAGATAGTTTATTTCACAATAATTTTACCGGATTCACTGATAAGTATGAAACTAAAATTTTAGCTTATGACAGTCTTGAAAACCCATTAAACAATCAGGATCCGGCTTCTTTTAATTCAATAACCGGCTTATTTACAACACAGGCAAAACCCACAGCGGTAAGAGGTTTGCTTTATTATTATTCTAAGTACGACGAAATAAATTATATTTCTAGAATTGTTATAAGAGATTTCAATAACCAACTGATGGGTTATGTGTTTGTTGTTATAAATGCTCAAAACGCATCTGCACAAAACCTTTCTCCGCAGCTTTTCACAAATACGAATAATAATTCAATTGAAAATTCAAATGATTATTCATATGCTGTTTATGATAAAGGCAAGCTAATAACGAGTCACAACGATTATGCATTTTCATCTCGCTATCAGGATAAATATTTTGCAGGCAGGTCTTTTTTAATGGATTCAAAAAACAATTACAATGAGCTCTGGTATAATGCAGGTGCCGATAAATATGTAGTGCTGGTAAAAGAAAATAGAGTTCTAGTTGAACTCATTACTCTATTCTCTTACCTTTTTTGCGCTTTTTTAATTTTAAGTTGGTTGTCATGGATGACCGCCGTTGTTATACAATCGAAGTTTGATATTATAACCTTAAAAAAGAAATTTCAATTAACAATAAAACAACAAGTGCATGGCACCATTATATTTTTCAGCATATTTTCATTTGTAATCATTGGCGTTGCTACTATTTTATTTTTTATAAACAGATATGAAAGAAACAACAAAGAAACGCTCAGCAGAACCATAAAAAATATTGAAGAAGAAATTACAGCAGGTATTTCCGGAGAAAATATGCAGCGAAATGTTTTCACTTATAACTTTTTAGATGCTTCAACTCCAAGAGAGAAGCTGGTAAATAATCTCGCAAAAATCAATGGCCTGGATATTAATTTATACAGCCTATCCGGCGATCTACAAAACTCTTCGCTTCCTCTCCCCTACTTAAAAGGAATCATCAGCACTAAAATGAATCCGGTTGCTTATGATCATCTAAGCAATGGAAAGGAGATTCAATATATCCAAAAAGAAAAAATTGGTACATTAGATTTTATTAGTGGCTATATTCCTGTTACCGACAGTTCGGGTAAAGACATTGCATACCTTAATATTCCAGACTACATTTCGCAATCAAAAATTAAAGAAGAAATATCAAACTTCTTAATTACAATCATTAACCTCAACGCATTTATATTTTTAATTGCGGGAATTGTTGCATTGATTATTACTAACAGAATAACAAATTCTTTTTCGTTCATAAGCGATAAAATGAAAAAAATTAACCTCGGTAAAACCAATGAACTGTTGGTGTGGAACAGGAATGATGAAATAGGTGCACTTGTTAATGAATATAACAAAATGCTTTTAAAACTTGATGAAAGTGCCGCTGCGCTTGCAAAAAGTGAAAGGGAAAGTGCATGGCAGGAAATGGCAAAACAGGTCGCGCATGAAATAAAAAATCCGCTTACACCTATGAAGTTAAGTATGCAGTTTCTACAAAAAGCTATCGAGAGTGGTACGCCAAATATTAAAGAACTTGGAGCGAGGGTTTCTGAAACATTGGTAGAACAAATTGATCACCTAAGTCAGATAGCCGGAGAGTTTAGCAGGTTTGCATCAATAGAAAAAGCTACACCGGAAATCTTTAATATCAGTGAAGCTTTACTTTCAATAAAACAATTATACAGTACAAACGACAAACACGAGTTTGTATGGAAGCTTATGGATGAGAAAATTTTAATAAATGCTGATAAAACTCATATTAACAGGATCCTTACGAATCTTATCCTGAACGGTATACAGGCCGCGGACGAAAAGATAAAACCTCGAATAGTAATAGAAGAAAAATTGACTGAAACCCAAGTTCAGATAAAAATAACGGATAATGGGATTGGCATAAGTGATGACATAAAACCAAAAATATTCATGCCTAATTTTACTACTAAATCATCGGGCACCGGTTTGGGCTTGGCTATGTGCAAACGAATGGCAGAACATGCTAATGGAGATTTACGGTATGAGACTTCCAGCAATGGAACATCATTTTTCTTAACGCTTCCATTAGCTTAAACGCTTAAATCCCTTTTATAATTTTTCTGTTAGCAATGAATGCATCAAATTGTTGCAAAGAAAAACTGCTGAGGTTTTTTTCCTTTGGTAAAAGTGCTTTCTGTGCGGAAAAGACTCCATACTTGATATCATCAATCCCTTTTAAACTATGCGCATCCGGATTTATAGAAATCAATACCTCTTTTTCAAGCGCATATTTTATTTCTCTCCAATCAATATCCAATCGGTTTGGGTTTGCATTTAATTCAATTACCACATCGTTAGCTGCGCAGGCATCTATGATCTTTTTAAAGTCTAAAGGGTAACTTGGCCGGCTAAGCAACAACCTGCCGGTTAAATGTCCCAGAATAGTGGTGTAAGGGTTTTCAATTGCAGCTAGCAAACGTTTCATTGCTTTATCTTCCGTCATTTTAAGATTGCTGTGCACAGAAGCGATAACCAAGTCGAAGGTGCTTAAAATATTATTAGTATAATCCAGACTTCCATCGTTTAAAATATCGCTTTCAATACTTTTGAAAATTTTAAATGGAGCTAACTTATTATTTAATTGATCTATCTCAATATGCTGTGCTTTTATTTGGTCTTCCTTTAAACCTTGGGCATAAAAAGCAGATTTGCTATGGTCACTGATAGCCATATACTCAAGATCTTTTTCCATACATGTCCTTGCCATTTCTTCTATACTGTTATTTCCGTCGCTCCAAGTACTGTGGCAATGTATAAGGCCTTTTATATCATTTGCCTGAATGTGATGATGTGGAAACTCTTGACTCTTTAGAATTTCAGCATTTTCTCTTACAAAAGCAGGCAAGTAGGGTAAATTTCGTAATTCAAAGTAATGTTCTTCGCTTTTAGCTAAATCTAATGGATGAACAAAATCCTGAAAAAAAGTAGGCGAACTAGAAGTCTCAACTAATTTTTCAAAAACCCGATCTTTTTCAGCATAAATTTTTACATTAATTCCTACATCAGTTGCGTACAAAATCTCATTTCCATTCTTAGTTGAAAGTGAAAAAGCTTCATTTTTTTTTATACTTTCTTCTATGTGGTTAACCTCTTCTTTAATTACAAATTGCAGCTGAGAAATGACTTCCAACTGTCTTGCAAAATCGCCTGTGATAAATACTTTATTTTCACCGAAAAGCTTCTTTAAAAATTGATCAATTTCTTGTGCAATATTGATGGTTTGTGCGTAGAGAAAACTCCCTTTGTTCTTTAGATAAAATTCTATGTATTCTATAACTGCATTTTGAGTTTTCTCTCCAAAGCCTTTGTAAAGCTTGAGTCGGTTTTCTTTGCAGGCGTACAATAATTCACCAACACTTTCCAGTTCCATCTCTTTCCAAATTGTATTAATTTTTTTGGGGCCCAGTCCTTTTATTTTTATCATTTCTAAAACGCCTGGAGGTGTTGAAAAAATAATTTTTTCTAACTGCAATAATGTTCCTGTTTTTATTAATTCCTCAATTTTTTTCGCGGATGATGGCCCTATTCCTTTTAAATATTGGATCTCGTTTATTTCAATTTCTGATAATTGCACAGATAATTTATCAATAGCAAATGCCGTAGATGAATATGATTTTGCCTTAAAAATGTTCTCTCCATTTATCTCCATCAATTTTGCAAGCAACGAAAATGAATCTGAAATTTGTGAATTATTCATCCTGTAAAATTATTGTTTAATAAATACCAATAATGAAAAAATGTAGTGTAAATATTGAATAATGAATCAAATTGCAGAACACACAAATGTTTTGAGAATCACACTAGTTTTTTCGGCTTAATTTTTAAGAATGGATTAAGTAAAAAGGATAATGGAAAATATTTAACCTTGCTGCAAACGCCATGTACACCTATATTACAGCGCATAAAAAAAGTCCCGCAAGAATACGGGACCATGAAATGTAGGATTTTTAAAGCAGGTTTTTTTACTTCTTAGCCGCCGCTTTTTTAGGAGCTGCCTTCTTTGCAGGAGCTGCCTTTTTAGCTGGAGCAGCTTTCTTTGCTGGAGCTGCTTTTTTTGCGGGTGCTGCTTTCTTAGCAGGCGCTGCTTTTTTTGCTGGAGCTGCTTTTTTAGGAGCTGCTTTTTTTGCAGGTGCTGCCTTCTTTGCAGGAGCTGCTTTTTTTGCTGCAGCTTTTTTAGGAGCTGCTTTTTTTGCTGTTGCCATTTTTTTGAATTTAATTATGGTTAGTAAATAATACTTAAAAATATATACTATTTCGATACTACCAAAAAAAATTAAAAAAATTACGCAGTTGCTTCAACCGCATTTACAGAAACAAACGTTCTATCGCCTTTTGTTTTTCTAAATTCAACCATACCATCTGTCATTGCGAAGATGGTAAAATCTCTACCAACACCCACGTTTTTACCCGGATGATATTGAGTACCACGCTGGCGAATAATGATATTTCCAGCAATGGCTGGTTGACCACCAAATATTTTTACACCTAATCTTTTGCTTTGTGAATCACGACCGTTTTTTACGGAACCTTCACCTTTTTTATGTGCCATTTTTTGTTGTTTATTATTTTAGAAATTTGTTGTTTTTTTGTGCTTATTTATTGACGAATTTTCACCAATGATTTAGAACAAACAACTAGGCTATTGCGGTTACTTTTAAATGAGTATACTGAGTACGATGACCGTGCTTTTTACGGAAACCTTTTCTTCTTTTCATTTTAAAGGCAATAACTTTTTGACCTTTAACTAAGTCGCTAATTATTTCTGCGGTTACTATAGCTTTTACGCCTGCACCACTTAAAATGTCGTTGCCATTTTGAGTGAACAAAACTTCAGAAAATTCAACAGAATCTCCTGCTTTACCCTCAATATGAGGAACGTACAGGCTATCTCCTGCTTTTACTTTAAATTGCTGACCAGCTATTTTTACAATTGCTAACATATCGAATCCAAATTTAGGACTGCAAAAGTAAGAAAATTTTCATAAAATATTCTATCTTTTACAAGAATGTTGTTTTTATAGGAAGAAACAGTGTTTATGTTTTAATAAATTACATATTACCAATAAGTTATAATTTTTAAAGTTGTAAGTAGTGTGTATATGGTAAAATTTATTAAACGTTTCAAAATAAGCTAATTCAGGCATTGTTTTCAACGTATATGGTTTATGGTTTACAAATCCTCAGCATCAACATTAGTTACAGCTTTATCGCTTTTATTAGCATCCTTCATATATATGCCTTTGCAGAGTTGCAAAAAAAATTCTATGCCAACAGTTGGCTATGGTGGAACTCCTCCAGCAAGCTCGCAAAAAAGAATACTTGCCTTGGGAGATAGCTATACAATTGGCGAAGCTGTTACAGAGGCTGAAAGATTTTCCAACAAAACAATATCTATTATTACCACATCAGGTATCAACTTAAAATATCCTTCACAAATTGTTGCTCGAACTGGATGGACAACTCAAAACCTATTAAATGAATTATCGGTTTCCGGTAATGTGCTCACTCCTCCGTACGATGCAGTTACTTTATTAATTGGAGTGAACGATCAATATCAGCATGTAGATACGGCTTTATATAGAACAAGGTTTTTGCAATGCTTAAACAAAGCAATAGAATACACAGGCTCAAAAACAGAAAGAGTTTTCGTCCTGAGCATTCCTGATTACAGCGTAACGCCATTTGGTACAGGAAATGCTGCACAGATTGCTAAAGAGATAGATTGGTTTAATGCCATTAATAAACAGGTAACCTTGCAAATGGGAATAAGCTACACAGATATTACTCCATCTAGCCGAATGGCGGCGACAGACAGAACATTGATTGCCGCTGATAGTTTACATCCTTCCGGAAAGGAGTATCAAAAATGGGCTAATATGCTTGCGCCCCAAATTCTGCCTGTGTTGCAATAATTTTGTTGCAAAGGTCTTCAAGTTCTACTATGCTAATAAAGTCAGAAATTCATAAAGCTTTCCTCGAAGTTGTTGACGGCAAAATTTTACAACTGCAACAAACCCTTGACGACTTGAAAGAAAGTGGTGCTAATGAAACTAAAAGTACCGCAGGTGATAAACATGAAACGGCGCTTGCTATGTTGCAAATAGAACAGGCTAATAATCGTGCACAACTTCAGGATGCTTTGGCGCAGCGATTGGCTTTAGTAAACATCAATCCTAATATTGCAACCACAAAAGTTTTGAATGGTAGTTTAGTAAAAACCGACAGGGGATATTTTTACATTTGCGTTGCACTGGGTAAATTAAATATTGAA
>JANXTN010000088.1 GCA_025352435.1 Ferruginibacter sp.
TGCTCACCTTGCAGACCAAATGTTGGGGGGCAAAATCATTGCATTAATTACAGATGCGGGTACACCAGGTATAAGCGATCCAGCTCATATTCTTGTTAAAGAATGTATCAAAAATAATATTGAAGTGCAATGCTTGCCGGGGGCTACAGCTTTTGTGCCTGCACTTGTGAATAGTGGGTTACCAACAGACAGTTTTTGTTTTGAAGGTTTTTTACCTTTGAAAAAAGGGCGACAAACTTTTTTAAAAAGAATGGCAGAAGAAGAAAGAACCATGTTGTTTTATGAAAGTCCCATGAGGCTTTTAAGATCGTTAAAAGATTTTGGTACTTACTTTGGTTTTGACAGACAATGTTGCGTAAGTAGAGAACTGACAAAGAAGTTTGAAGAAAATAAAAGAGGTACTTTACAGGAATTGCATGATTATTTTTCGGCGAAAACAGTGAAGGGGGAAATTGTAATTGTCGTTGCGGGCAAGGAGTATCAACACACAAAAACGACGACTACATCAGAATAATAACACTATATTAAAAGTATACAAAATGAATAAAATTACAATTGTCCTGGCATTGATCTTAATAAGTTCTGGCTTAATGGCCCAGCCGGAAAACCGTTGGCAGCAGCGTGTAAGCTATAAAATGAATATTGATATGGATGCGGCTAAAAATCAGTTTAAGGGTAAACAAACATTGGAGTATAGTAACAACAGCGATAATAGTCTATCCAAAGTTTTTTATCATTTATATTTCAATGCGTTTCAACCAAACAGCAGTATGGATGTGCGGAGTAGGGAGCTTGGAAAAATTTTAAACAATGGCAGGCCTGATTGGGACGCTAGAGTTAAAGACAGAATTTATAAATTAAAAGAAAACGAAATTGGTTATCAAAAAATAATTTCTTTAAAAATGAATGGTGTTGCGCAGCCATTTAAATACCACGAAACCATTTTAGAGGTAAATCTTACAAAAGCAATTCTACCAAAAACCAAAGTCACTTTTGAAATGGAATTTGAATCGCAGGTTCCACTGCAGATTAGAAGAAGTGGTCGTGATAATCCCAGTACAGGCGTGCGTTTGAGCATGAGCCAGTGGTATCCTAAAATGTGCGAATATGATTATGAAGGATGGCATCCGACACCTTACGTGGCACGTGAATTTTACGGCGTGTGGGGAGATTATGACGTAACCATTAATATAGACAAAGAATACAAACTTGGGGGTACGGGAGTTTTGGTAAATGCAAATGAAATTGGTTGGGGCTATGATGTGCCTGGCAGTGAATTAAAATATATTACAGCACCTAAAAGAACATGGCATTTTATCGGGAAAAATATTCATGATTTTGTGTGGGCTGCAGATCCCGAATATGTGCATCTAGTAAGAAAAACTTATGCAGGTGGTCCAACCATTCATGTTATTTATAATTACAAAGAAAATGCACCGGCAAATGATACTGCATGGAAAGAAGTAGCAGATGCAGCAGTTGCTGTTCTTCCATTTATTGAAAAGAACTTTGGTAAATATCCTTACCCACAATACTCATTTATACATGGCGGTGATGGTGGAATGGAATATCCCATGGCAACTTTAATTAATGGACCCGGCCTTGGTACTGCGTTTCATGAATGGATGCACAGTTGGTACCAGATGATGCTGGGCACAAATGAAAGTATGTATTCTTGGATGGATGAAGGTTTTACAGAATATTCTTCTCAGCTCGTTGATGATTATTATACCGAAAATGTAAGGCGTGTAAAAGCAGCAGGTAAGCCGAATGCAATGCGCTACTACGATTCAGTCGGTGCAAAACTCCCACTGCACCATGCAGGTAGTTACGATTCGTATTTTGCATTGGCACAAAGTAAAGTGGAAGAGCCTATGACCACGCATGCTGACCATTACAATACAAATTTTGCATATAGTTTAGATGCATATTCTAAAGGCTGTGTTTTTATGACCCAGCTTGGCTACATTGTAGGGGAGCAAACAAGGAATAAAATTTTGTTGGAATATTATAATCGCTGGCGTTTTAAACATCCTAATGCAAATGATTTATTGCAGGTCGCACAAGATGTGAGTGGCGTGCAGCTTGACTGGTACAAAGAGTGGTGGATTAATACCACAAAAAAAATTGATTATGGTATTGATAGTTTGTGGGAAGAAAATGGGATGTCCAACATTCGATTAAAAAGGGTAGGACAAATGCCAATGCCGATTGATGTTGTGCTTACAAAAAAAGATGGAACAACTGAAACACATACCATTCCGCTAAATCTTATGTATGCTGCAAAAAAGGAAGACGGTGCAGATAAAATTATTGTCGATGAAGAATGGAGATGGACACACCCAACATATACGCTTCAATTAAAAACAAGACTGACGGATTATAAAAGCGTTGAAATTGACCCATCACAACGAATGGCAGATGTAGACAGAAAGAATAATCTACTTGAATTTAACTGGTAAAATATATGCATCAAATTAAAATGCGCAGGATCACATTGCAAGATGTGCCTGCGCTTTCTCTTATAGCGAAGAAAACTTTTTACGACACATTCACGGACACTTGCACGGAAGAAGACATGAATGATTTTCTGGAAAAATTTTATAATGAAAATATGCTCGCTGAAGAAGTAGCGAATGAGAAATTTCAATATTTTTTTGCTGAAATCGGTGATGAAATTGTTGGGTATATTTTGTTTAGTGATGGTGAAGTAAGTTTCGATGAGATAAAGGGTAGTACGGCTCTCGAGTTAAAAAGACTCTACGTTTTAAATGAATATCATGGTAAAGGAATGGCACATGATATGATGAATTTCTTTTTAGAATATGCCATTGCACAAGGCTACGATGTTGCATTTTTGGGAGTATGGGAACATAATTTAAGAGCCCAGAAATTTTACCGAAAACATGGGTTTATAATGTCATCACATACGCATGATTTCCCCATTGGAAACACGCCGCAAACGGATGTTTATATGTGGAAGAGCGTTAGCAAAAACTTCAAACAATAGCTGACAACATTCATTAGACAATAGACAATAGACCACACATTGGATCTTATTGCTGTTATTCAACCTTGAACAATGAACCCTTGACCTTTGGGTCTTTGCGCCTTAGCGGTTACCTAACTGCAGACGTTCGTTAAATTTTATCAATAATTCCATTAAATCGGCTTGCTTGTTCAATGGTAATGTTTCTGCTTTATCAAACACATCATGGTATGCGGCAATACCACCCTTTGTATAAAAGAAAAAAGATGGGATTCCTAACTCTGTAAACCAATAATGATCGCTGTTTGCAGCTTTTCCTCTTGCGCCAATTGAAACGAGGTATTTATTGTCGTCATTAATTTTATTCATTAACGCAAATTCTTTGGGGAAAATAGAGGCATTCACAACAGTAATACCTTCAACACCAGTTCCCGCTAAATCTGTATTAGTAAGAAAGCGAATCTGCTGTAACGGTACAATCGGATGCTCTGTATAATATTTAGAACCTAATAATCCTATTTCTTCTCCTGCGAATAAAATAAATCCGATAGAATATTTTTGAGGATGGCTGGCATAATATTTTGCAAGGCTTAGCAACAACGCTACACCACTTGCATTATCATTTGCTCCGGGGAAATAAGTATTGCTTCCCATCCCGCCAAGGTGATCGTAATGTGCAGTTATAAAAATAAAAGAGTCCGGCTTTTGAGTGCCTGTAACCATTGCACAAATATTTGATGCTTCAAATTTCTTGATGAATTTATTTTCAATATCTACTTTGATTGATGTGGGAACTTCAGAGAATCTTTTTTTATCTAATTGAATAATGGTATAATTTTCTTCCTTTTGAGACGCATCCCAAGTCAACTTGTTTTCAAGTGTGACAATAATATTCTGTTCTGCATTTACAAATGTTGTACTGTCTCGCTGCACCAGTTTCCCTTTTCCCTTGCTTGAATGACTTTCAGCAGTTACTAAAAAATCTATCCCTGGTGTAAGCTTTTTATCATTTACACTTACTTCCATTTCGTCAGGAAATGTATTTGCAGAATAGGTGAATTTTTGAAAATAATCTTTTTTGCCGAGTGGCTCTAAACCAAGTATTTTAAATTGTTTTGCAAGAAAGATAGCAGCTTTTTGCATACCATTTTTGGTATAGCCACGGCCCCAAAATGTTGGCGAGGCAAGCGTATCGACAATTTTTCGGTTGAACGAAATATCCTGTGCAAACGAGTTAATACTTGCAGATAATGCAATAAGTAAAAGCCATATTTTCATGTAAATCATTTGTTTAAATTTAACCCAACAGAGATATTAGAAAACAGATTGTTTTGTTATAGTTTACCATCATTTAAAAGGCTGATAAAGCATGAATTTTTCTTTAAAATACTCCTCCTCAAAGACTTTATTTATCTCCCAGACGTGAGGCTTGCAATTGCTTTCAGAAATCTCCAAAGCCAAGTCACCACCTTTTAAGCAAATTAATCCATTAGGGACATCTCTCTCCGCCTTGGCAGTTTTACGAATAAGTTTTCTACTCCAATGCCACAAACTGCCTAGAGGCGCCACAGCTCTGGAAACGACAGCATCAAATTTTCGGCTCTTAATTTCTTCTGCTCTTGCTTGTTGTGTAGTGATGTTTTTTATACCAGCGCTTTCGGCAACACCGTTTACTACTTTTAATTTTTTATTAATGCTGTCTACTAAATGAAAAGTTGTTTCCGGAAATAAAATCGCAAGAGGCACTCCCGGGAAACCACCACCACAGCCAAGATCCATCACTTCCAAACCGGGTTTAAATTTAAATTTTGTAGCAATGGTTAAGGAATGCAATACATGATGCAAATAAAAATTATCCATATCCTTCCTGCTAATAACATTAATCTTTTCGTTCCAGTCTGTATACAAATCTTTCAACATGGCAAACTGTGTTTCCTGCTCAGTTGTAAAATCCGCAAAATATTTTTTTATAAGTTCCATAACAGCGTATTAAATTTCAAAATTATTTTCCATGGCTCACAGATTATGGACGACAGACCACAGAAGAAAAAAATGCTCTACCAAAATCTAGTGTCTAACATCTTGTGTCTAAAGTCTTGCTTTACTTCCAACTTGCCTTTGGCTTCATCAACAACGATGGTGCAAAAATGATATAGTAAAAAAACATCCACACATCCAGCAACAAAAAGAATGGCAACAAATCTTTTTCACCAAACTTTTTCATGGTCTTGCCATAAATGATTGCCTGTATTATCAAAAAACCTGCAAATATTCCTAGACTTATTTTCCAGTCGTAAAGCGAAGCTGCAACAACCAACGCAGGATAAAATACAAACTGAGCAAATGCATACAAGCCCAGCAAAAATTTATGAAGTGGTCTGTAATATTTAGAAGTTGTGTAATGCCTGTTCTTTTGTTTTTTCCATTGCTCAAAACTCGTTGGAGCACTACTCAATGTAAAACTCTCTTGATCGAGATTTATTTTTACATTTTTATTTGTTGCCGCCATGTTTATAAAAAGATCATCATCACCACCGGGTATATTATTGTGTGCGCTAAAGCCTTTGTGGCGATAAAAGATTACTTTTTTGTAAGATAAGTTTCTCCCGACACCCATGTAAGTAGTGCCTGCCAACGCGTAACTCATGTATTGCAAAGCACTGTGGTA
>JANXTN010000117.1 GCA_025352435.1 Ferruginibacter sp.
CTACATTCTCAATACTAATAGCAAATGGCAAAATTTATTTTCGTAACGGGTGGTGTTACATCTTCATTGGGAAAGGGAATTATAGCGGCATCGCTTGCAAAATTGTTGCAGAGCCGTGGGCTAAAAGTTACCATTCAAAAATTTGATCCATACCTGAATGTGGACCCCGGAACATTGAACCCTTACGAGCACGGCGAATGTTTTGTAACGGATGATGGTGCAGAAACAGATCTTGATCTTGGACATTACGAACGTTTTTTAAATGCACCTACATCTCAGGCAAATAATGTTACAACAGGACGTATTTATCAGACGGTAATAAACAGAGAAAGGGAAGGAGAGTACCTTGGCAAAACCGTGCAGGTGGTGCCCCATGTTACAGATGAAATAAAGCGCAGAATGTTGCTGCTTGGCGAGAGCGATAATTATGATATTGTAATAACAGAGCTCGGCGGAACCGTTGGTGATATTGAGAGTTTACCTTTTGTAGAAGCAGTGCGTCAACTACAATGGGAGCTGCCCGAGGAAGACTGTATGGTCGTGCATTTAACGCTGATACCATATTTAAAAGCAGCTAAAGAATTAAAGACAAAACCTACGCAACATAGTGTGCGCATGCTTAGCCAGGAAGGTGTACATCCGGATGTGATTGTGTGCAGGACGGAGCATCCATTATCAGATGAAATACGCAGAAAGGTTGCGTTGTTCTGTAACGTAAAACCCAATGCAGTTATTGAAGCATTGGATGCGTCTACCATTTACGAAGTGCCGCTTAAAATGCTGCAGGAAGGATTGGATGTTATTGTATTGAAGCAGTTACAAATTAATGGTTACGCAGCACCGGAACTTACGAAATGGCGTGGCTTTTTAGATAAATTAAACTACCCGAAGAGTCGTGTAAAAATTGGCTTGATTGGAAAGTATATTGAGTTACAGGATGCTTATAAATCTATTTTAGAATCTTTTGTGCATGCTGGTGCAATGAACCAATGCAAAGTACAGATCGTAAATGTGCACAGTGAATTTTTAACGGAAGATAATATTGGTGAAAAGCTTCGTGAGTTGGATGGATTATTAGTGGCTCCTGGTTTTGGAAACAGGGGAGTGGAAGGGAAAATTATTGCTGTAAAATATGCAAGAGAAAACAGAATGCCGTTTTTTGGGATTTGCCTAGGGATGCAAATGGCGGTGATTGAATATGCACGAAATGTACTTGGCTGGCACAATGCACACAGCACAGAAATGGATACTGCAACGCCTTACCCTGTAATTGCATTGATGGATGAGCAGAAAAAAATAAAGAAAAAAGGTGGTACCATGCGCCTTGGTGCTTACCCTTGTGAGATAGCGCCGAACACGCTTGCACATAAAATTTATGAAAGTGAATTGATAAGTGAACGCCACCGCCACCGCTGGGAGTTTAATAATAATTATTTAAATGATTTTGAACAGGCTGGATTATTGGCAAGTGGCAGAAACCCTGCAACCAAATTGGTAGAAATCGTAGAACTTGAAGGGCATCCATATTTTATTGGAGTTCAGTACCACCCGGAGTTGAAGAGCACGGTGGAAAATCCTCATCCGCTATTTGTAAACTTTGTAAAAGCGGCTGGGGCATTTGCAGACCTTAAATTGAAAATGCAAATTTCTAAAGGCGAAACGATTCCTTCATGATGCAGAAGCTGAGTATGGATGATCTGAACAGGATTAGTCCCGAAGAATTTAAAAGAACGGAGAAAACACCCGTAATTGCTGTACTGGAAAATATAAGAAGTGCTTATAATGTTGGTAGTGTTTTTAGAACAGCTGATGCATTTTTGCTGGAAGCTATTTACATAACGGGATATACCTGCACGCCACCTCACAAAGAAATAAAAAAGACTGCCTTGGGCGCAGAAGATACAGTGGAATGGAAACATTTTGCCAATGCTGAAGAAGCTATTATTAGCCTAAAAGAAAACGGTTATAAAGTGTATGCGGTAGAGCAGGTGGTGAATAGTAAAATGTTACAACAATGCAGTTTTGATGAACATGAAAAGATTGCCGTGGTATTTGGTAATGAAGTAAGTGGGGTAGAGTTATCAACCATTGAAAATTGTGATGGCTGCATTGAAATACCACAGTTGGGTACCAAGCATTCTCTTAATATTGCCACTGCAGCTGGCGTTGTTTTATGGGAGATTGTTAGAAGCAGAGCTCACATAACTCAAATAAAAAAGTAATTGTAGAAACATAAATA
>JANXTN010000129.1 GCA_025352435.1 Ferruginibacter sp.
TTTTTCCAATGGTACCCGGCCATGAAATTGTAGGAAAAGTAACAAAAGTTGGTAGTGAAGTTTCAAAATTTAAAGTGGGTGATACAGTGGGAGTTGGTTGTTTTGTAGACTCCTGTAAAACATGCGAAAACTGCAAGGATGGGCAGGAGCAATATTGCATCAATGGAAACTCAAGCACCTATAATTCGTACGAGCAGGATAAGAAAACGCCTACTTATGGCGGTTACTCAAAATCGATCGTTGTGAATGAAGATTTTGTTTTAAGCGTATCTGATAAACTTCCATTGAATGCTGTAGCGCCGCTATTGTGTGCAGGCATTACAACCTATTCTCCACTACGCCACTGGAGGGTTGGAGAAGGACACAAAGTAGCCGTAGCCGGTTTAGGTGGCCTTGGGCACATGGCAGTAAAGTTTGCGGTTTCTTTTGGCGCAGAAGTTACTGTACTCAGCACTTCGTCTAACAAAAAAGAAGATGCAAAAAAGCTTGGCGCACATAAATTTGTAGTTACAAAAAATGCGGATGAACTCAAGGCTGTTGTCGGTTACTTTGATTTTATAATTGATACTATTTCTGCTGATCATGATTATTCAACTTATTTGGGTTTATTAAAAACCAACGGTGTTCAAATTTGCGTAGGTGCACCACCGACACCGGCGGCTGTCCATGTGTTTAATTTAATTGGCGGCAGAAGAAGTCTAGCCGGTTCGTTAGTAGGCGGATTACCGGAAACACAGGAAATGCTTGACTATTGTGCCGAACACAACATTGTTTCTGATGTAGAAATGATTGACATAAAAGACATCCATCCAAGCTACGAACGCATGCTAAAAGGAGATGTGAAATATCGTTTTGTAATTGACATGGCAACTTTGTAATTATTTGTAATTAATCACCTAATAAAAAAATAAATCATGGAAAAATTTGCATTATTAGCTCGTGTTGAAGCCAAGGCTGGTAAAGAAGCGGCCGTAGAAGCATTTTTAAAAATCGCTTTGCCGCTTGCTGAAGCAGAGCCTGATACAGTTAGATGGTACGGCTTAAAAATAAACGAGAATACGTTTGGTATTTTTGACACTTTTGTAACTGACGAAGGAAGAAAAGCACACTTGCAGGGAGAAATAGCAAAAGCTTTGATGGCGAATGCTGCTGAGCTACTAGCCAAAGATCCGGTAATAGAATTTGTAGACTTATTAGCAGTAAAATAAAAAATTAAATAAAATGAATATTACATTATCACAAGCAGAAGCTGCAATTGTTGCTGCAAAAGTTAAAGCAACAGCGTTAGATACAAAAATGGACATTTGTGTTGTAGATGCAGGAAGTAATCTTGTAGCATTTGCACGGATGGATGGCGCATGGATAGGTTCGGTAGATATTTCATTTAAAAAAGCAAAAACGGCTGCATGGTTTACTATGGATACAGCTATTTTGTCTCCATTAGTACAACCCGGGCAACCTTTGTTTAATATTGAACACTCTAACGGTGGATTAATAACTTTCCCGGGTGGTGTTGTAATAAAAAACAATGAAGGTGAAGTTATCGGGGCAATTGGTGTTTCAGGGAGTAGTGTTGAAAATGATCACGCTGTTGCTGTAGCAGGAGCAGGTGCGGTTAAATAAATTTATTAATCAGAATTTGAAATTATCCATCCATTGCGATGGATTTTTTTATAATATTCTGAAAAGTATCAGAATATTTGCAAGTAAAAAATGTTCGTCTCAAATTTAAATGATAAAAACGTCGTCACTATTACGGCAGCATCTGTAAATGATTTTCAATAGTTTTGTAATGCTCCGCTTTTAACAAGCCTGGTAGCACAAAAAAAGATAATCCTTAAATATTGTGAATTAATGTCTATTTACGTTTATATTATCATTGGCTTTCTTGTCGGCTTTGTTCTTGCATGGATTTTACAATTGGTGACAATTCAAAAAATAAAGAAAGAAAATAAAAGTGTAAAAGGTTTATTGGAAAGCGAAAAACTGATAAAAGAAAATGCCCAGAAAGAAAATAGTTTTTTATTGCAGAATGCAGATGCAGCCTTGCTTATAACTAAAAACAAATTAAAATCTGCGAAAGACCTTATTAAAATTATGGACAATGATATTTTACTTATGCAAAAAAGCAATGAAGAAACAGAAGCATTGCTTGCAAAAGGTGAGCCTGCTCTTTACGATTTAAAATTAAAGCTTATTGAAGCAAATAATATAATTGCCAGATTTAAAGGGCAGACAAATGAAAAATAATTTAGCTAAGGAGTTTGTACTGCACCTGCGTTATCTTTTTTGTCTTTTTGAAACTTATTAAACAGGTCAAGTTTAAAAGCTATATTTCCGTCACTTCCTGTTTTTCCTCTTAAAAATATGCTTCTCCCCACTTTAGAAAGTGTTCCGATATTAACCGGATTGTAATCCTCATCACGTTTTTTAAGGTTGTTAAGCGGTATTTGTATGCTTAAATCTGATCCTGCTTTTTTGCTGTAGATTCCTTCAACGAACAACGAAAGTACGGACGATTGAATTTCCATTCTATTCAATTTTATATCACCGTTTTTTATTGTAAGATTATCTTTTAATTCTGCAAAAGTTATATTATCAAAATCACGCTTTTTAAAAATAAATTTTTGAATTTTTTTGATGGGTTCGAAATTATTAAGAGCACCGTTTTTTAAAGAAAAACTTACTGCACCATTTGCAGAAGCCGGAAGTACTTCACCTTCATCATTAATATTTAATGCAGCATTTACTTTTGCTGTTAACTGGCCTTCAAGATTCGTTGATACAATGCCGTCCTGCCCAAAATTATTAAAGGTGGCAAACAATTTTTTTACATCTACGTTAGTTACGTCAGCATTTATGTTGGCAGTGTGAGTGGCACCTGCATTATTTAGCAATTGACCCTTTATATTCATGCTTCCTCCATTTGCCTGCATGCTTACATTATTCAATAAATATCTATCCTGCAGCAATGTTATACTTGCATTTGCATTATTTGCGAGTAACTTTCTATACCTCAAAATCGGCGCATTTAAACTGACATCAATGGTGCTTCGCTCTAAGAGTTCATCAATTTTTAAGGCCATATCACCAAAGCTTTTTTTATTGCCACTTACTTTTTTTACAGTGTTGCCTTTCTTCTTCAACAAATATGTAAACGCTCCTAAATTTAAATCAGGTGAAAAAACATTGTATTCAATTTTTACACGATTTGGTTCAGTATTTATTAATGTCAAAACATTTTTAGCACTGCCGTTCATTACAATTTTATTATTAAGAATATTACACTGAAGATTCTGAATAAAAACATCAGAGTTTTTAAAATTTAATGCACCACTTACACTTTTTAACTCAATATTTCTGGGTGCATACAAGATGTTTCCGTTTTTAAAAGCTATGCTTCCATTAAGAAAAGAATTTGTGTTGTTATTTTTCTCAATAGGACCTTTATAATCGAGCACCACATCTGCATTTCCTGAAAGGAGTTGGATTGAATTGATAGGGATCACTTCATTTAATTCAGTCAGTCCAAATGACGATCTTAAGTCGCAGCTTAAAGCTGGAATCGATAAATTTAATATTTCAATCTTTTGAGAAGAAACAGGAAGACCCCGCCATTTTGCTTTTAAATTATTTACCTGTATTACAGAATTTGGATCTAGCCTTGGTTGACCCACAATAACTTCATTTTTAAAAAACCCCGTAAAACTTGCATCCTCAAAATTAAGAAAAGGTGTTACCATATCTGCATGTTCAACTTTCCATTCTGCATAAATAAAAGGTTCCCCTCCTCTCAATGGCCCATTCAATTTTGCAACAGTACTTATAGGTTTGTTCAAACTTACCATTGAAAGTGATTTTGCAATTCGCTCAGGCAATAATTTCTTTGCATCTTCATACAAAATTTCCGGAGCATACACATTTAACGAAAACGCAGGATTTTTATCCCCCAGATCAAACTTGCCGGTGAGATTGAATGGTTTGCCAGCAATTTTTACATCAATACTGTCAAAACTTAAAACCTGAGAAATTTTACCATAGGAAAGTTTGAAATCGCCGGTAAATAAAGACTCTTTCAGAAAAGTTCCATTTGGCAGATTAAATGCCATGCTATGTATAAAAATATTTGCATCAGTATTTACATGTAGGATGTTGTCCGCATCATCCAAATTCATCGCCACTTTCTTTATATCAAAATCGTGTAGTTTTTCTCTTTTACGATCGTCTAATATAAATCGCACATCTTGGAGTTCTACATGTTTTAATGCTATGCTATTAGAAGTTTTTTTAGGTCCCCCCGCTGAATCTTTTTTACTTTGTAAAAGGTAAGTATTGCTGTAGCCAGAAGTGTCTGTATAAAAATAAATATTTGCATTTCGAAGCACAAGCCCTGTAAGTGCATCTTTCTTTTGAATCAGTTTAAAAATATTAAGATTTACAAATGCATCTTTAGCAGCAAAGAATGCATGATGATGGCGTAAATACAAACTATCAGTGAGGGAAATATTTTTGAGTACGACAGCAATTCGCGGAAAGTTTTTAAAAATACTTACATCTGCATCATCTATAGTTAACTTGCCGTTCAACTTATTACTGACGCTTTCAGTTAGATCTTTGATGATCTTAGCCTTATTAGCCTTTATATAAATGAAAGCACCGGCGTAAAATATGATAACCAATAAAAAAAAAGCTATAAATACTTTTATAACGTTAGGTAAAATCTTTTTCAAAATATTTTTTTTAATGATATTTCTGCAACTGTTTTTTATGTTTAATAACTCAAATAAACAGTATTTTCAGTAATAGTAAGATTTCAATCAAATGTTAAGCCTATTTTTTAAAATGTTTTAGGGATAATTTAATATAACTATGAAAATCAATTTTTTGACAATAGGGAAAACTCACGAAAGTTTTGTAAAAGAAGGAATTGAAATGTTTACAAAACGAATTTCAAATTATTTTCCAGTAGAATGGACCATTGTACCCATGCCTAAAAATGCAGGAATTATGGAGCCTAAAATGCTTAAGATAAAAGAGAGTGAAGTTTTGTCTGCACTTATGAACAAAGAAGATTATGTGGTGTTACTTGATGAGAGAGGTAAGAGCTTTACCAGTGAAGGAGTCAGTAATTTTTTAGAACAACGCACTGTAGAAAGTATTAAAAATTTAGTTTTTATAATTGGTGGTGCGTATGGTGTTTCTGATGTTATAATGCAAAGAGCAAATTTTAAATGGAGTCTTTCAGCATTGGTATTTCCTCACCAGTTGGTAAGGTTAATTTTAGCGGAACAAATCTACAGAGCATGTTCAATAATGAGAAACGAAAAATATCATCACGCATAAAAAAGCAGCCACAAAATTAATTATGACTGCTTAAAAAAATGTAATTTTTAAAATTATTTGATTCTGGACCAGGTTTGTGTATTATCCTGCCCCTTAGCATTTTGCCCATTAACTCTTATTTCGCTGTTAGAAATTACAGTGATGGTTGCAGGTTGATAGTTAAGTGCACCTGAACTACAGTTGCTTAATAAGTTATTTAAGGTATATCCGCCAGCTTTATCTGATTTTATATTTTTCCATTTGATATCATTCTCTCTAAAACATTGCGTATTGTTAGCAACATACGTAAGCTTACCCTCTGTAGAAAATAAAGTCACTGAGACAACACTGTTAAGTAAAGTGTTTTCAGGATTGTTGCTTGTTAACTGCCATTTGCCGTTTAAAGAAAAAACAGCTCCACCGGTAGTATTAGTTGCTTGTTTTACAGCATCGCAACTTGCAAGTGAAATGATAATTGCGAGTAACGAGAAAAGTTTAAGTGTTTTCATAATAATTATTTTAAGTGTATTAGCTGCTTTTCAAAAATGATACCAGCAGATAAATAACAGGGTCATAGGTTTTTTGTTAACAAAATTTTGGAGAATCTTTTATTGTAGCTTTGCGCAAAAATTTACAAATGGATTTTGCAAAATACCCTGTAACCCTTATCCTTATTGCATTGAATGTGCTATGTTCTTTTATAGGATTTTCTAACAACAGCGTTTTATCAAAAACAATTGGTTGGCCCTATTATGAAAAAAGAAACAAAGAATACTACCGTTTTATAACCTCAGGATTTTTGCATGCAGATTGGGTTCACCTATTCTTCAACATGTTCACCCTTTATTTTTTTGGCAAAAATGTAGAATTAATATTTTCTTTGAGTGGGCTTGGAGGAAAATTTGCTTACCTGGCGCTTTACTTTTTAGCCTTAATTGTGGCAGATATTCCGAGCTATTTAAAACACAATAACAATCCGGAATATCGCTCTCTTGGAGCATCGGGTGCGGTATCAGCAGTAATTTTTGCAAGTATTATATTTAGCCCATGGAGCAGTATTTATTTATATGGCGCTATTCAAATATCTGCAACAGTTTATGCAATTTTATATATTGCTTACTGTATTTACATGGGCAGAAAAAACCAGGATAATGTGAACCATGATGCGCATTTGTGGGGCTCGGTCTTTGGATTTGTTTTTACTATAGTACTCATCGCAGTTATAAGACCGGAACTTTTTCCTTACATATTAGCAGACTTTAAAAAACTTAGTCTTTTTGGGTCTAACGAGTTAAGCTCAGTTTTAGAATTTGTTTTGAACTCGAGGTAATCTTAAATCGTTCATCAATCCTGTGGCCTATAACCCAAACTATTTTTTTATCTGATTCAACAACCCAGCATTTTTCCTTTTGTAAAAGAGACAATTTCAGATCGATAAAAAATCTGCTAAGTTTTTTCTTTTTAGTCATCCCAAGCGGATAAAAATAATCTCCAACTTTCCATTTTCTGAGCAGCAAAGGAAATGTAAGATGGCTTCCATCAATGTATACAATTGAAGGATCTGAAATAAATTTATCGGGAGCATCAGAATTGCTGATTTGTAATACAGCATCGTCAAACATTATATTATTTACACCTTCCTCAATAATAATATTTTTAATATCTACTGTTAGTTTAAGTGGAGAAATGATTAGCCATTTTCTATTAAGCAAAATAATATGACTTGCAGATTTTATGTATTTGCCGGATTCACTGTGTAACAATTTCTCTGCTTCAAATACCTGCATGGCGTTAAAACCGGCATCTTTTACTATTTCATACAACACAGTATGCAGTGGTTTCGTTTTTAATAATTTTAAAACTGAAATATGTAATTCGTCTCCTATTACGTTTATTAAACTTTTTTTAATTTTATCAATGCTCTCTTCGTATAGATATTCCACAGCTGCAAATCTTTCAATGTTCTTTGATATATTTTTCAGTGCTTCAGGATATACTTTTTTTACCAGAGGAAGTATTTCGTTTCTAAACAAATTTCTTGTATAATCGTTGCCAGCATTTGAGCTATCAGTAACATAATCGATCTTGTTTATTAAAGCGTATTCTTCGATTTCTTTTCTATGTGCGAACAATAACGGCCTTACAATATTTTGTTGCTTAGCTTGTATTCCTCTTAACCCTTTAATGCCAGTTCCTCTAAAAAAGTTCATTACAACAGTTTCTACATTGTCATCTGCATGGTGAGCTGTTAGTAAAAAACTAAATGGATTTTGGGTTATTTTACTATCAAGCATTATTTGATTAAACCACTCATAGCGAAGGTTACGGGCGGTTTCTTCTATGGAAGTTTTGGTTTTGACGGCTTCAGATAATGTATCAAAATCTTTTACAAATAATTTTACACCTAATTTTTCGCTTAATTTTTTTACAAACATTTCATCTTTATCACTCTCCTCTCCTCTCAATTTAAAATTGCAATGTGCCAATGAAAAATTAAATCCCGCAGCCGTACAAAGCGCACAGAGTACAGTAGAATCTGCACCACCGCTAACTGCAATGAGAAGTTGGTCTTTTATTGTAAAAAGATTTTCTTTTTTAATATAAGTCAAAAATTTGTGAAGAAGTTCCATGTATAAACGCAACAATTCTAAATTTTAAAATCTTAAGCCGGGTCTGTCTCTGCGGGAATTTATTTCACCAACACTTATAAGCTGATCCGTTCGATCTGTAAAACTTTTGTAGTAAACCAATACAATATAATTGTTTTCAGTTTCCCAGTAATTACCTTCTAGTACATTGGTTAAATCTATTCCCTTATCATCTTCTAACAAATAAGTATAAGAATAGTAGCCCTGTTTCATAAATGTTGAAACCTCATATAATCCTGTCGCTTCATTAAATCTCATTTGATATTGGTCGGTTGTTTCAAATCCTGTAAACTGCCCTGCTACATAAATATGTTTTCCTGCAAAAGGTTTTCCTCCCAGTGGTGCAAAACTGAATTTTACGGTTGCATAATCGCCCTGCCAAAATGGATTTATACTTTCATAGGTATTTATATTAAACGTGCCGTTGTAATCAGGATAGTATATATACCGCTGAGCACTTCTGTCAACATCTGGTATCACATACATATTGGTATATGTTTTTCCATAATCAGCATGGTCAATTCTATCGCTTTGTAATCTAAAGCTTCGCAAATCGAGCCAACGCCACTCTTTACCACCGGGGAATTGTGCAATGCTTTCATTGCTATAGTCTAACACATTGCCTCTCACAAATGTTGGAACGATATCTTTCTGCGCATTATCCCATCTGTTGTTTTGCAACACCACTACCTTTATTTGTTGTGCTGCGCTAAAGGCGTTTAAATCTAAAGTTGTAACGGTAAATCTTACCTTTTGGTTGGTAGTAAAATTTTGTGTGCCTAAAGATTGTACCACGGATGCAGCAACGGATGCCTTGTTTTCAACGACTAGTAAGCGTTTGGTAAATGCAAGTTTTGCAGTATCACCATCCAAAAAAACTTTCAGCAAATAATTACCTGAACGAATAGGCAAAGAATTTTGTTCGGGTAATATAGCCTGATAGTGAGTATATTTAGTTAACGCTATAGAAGAATATCTGTAAGTTGTAATTCTGTTTTGAGTGAATCCTTTTATGTAATCAAATGGTGAAAGATTTACGGGCCTCCAATTATAATCACACAATTGATACGCATAATAATAACTTTTATAATTTCCTTCCAGGTCATCAAACTCCAGTTCAAATTTATCACCACTGTTTAATGTATACACAGGTAATTGCTGCTGATTTGCATATTGAAATAACTGTGCAGTTGCAATAAAAGGTTTGTAAATTTTGTCAGGCTCCTGTGCCTGAAGTTGCATGTTGATCAACAGATAAAGACCAAAAAGTAAAAATGCTTTACAATTCATTTACAGTATTAATTATTTATTTTTGAAGGTACAACAAAAAAATACCCGCTTGAACGTTTCTTACTTCATTGCCAAAAGATTAGCATCTGTTAAACAAAAAACTTTCAGCAGATTTATCATTGGTCTGGCAGCAGCTGCAACGGTATTGAGTGTGGCTGTTATGATTGTCGCACTCAGTTTTGTAAACGGATTTCAAAGAGTGATCAGTACAAAAGTTTTTAATTTTTGGGGACATGTAAGAGTGCAGCAAAACTTAGAAGACAGACTTGGTAATGCAGAAGAATATCCCATTTATGCAAACGATACTGTTGAAAATTATTTGCGAAAATTACCAGAGGTCGCTTCTGTAGAAAAGTATGCAACAAAATCTGCCATACTAAAATTTGGAACAGACATAGAGAGTGTTTTATTGAAAGGTATAGATGATCATTATAATTTTCAAAGACTTCAACCTTTTTTATTAAAAGGAAAATGGATCAGCTTTAAAGATAGCAGTTACAGCAAACAAATAAACATAAGCAAATACACTGCAGATCAATTAAGGCTTACTGTTGGGGATAGTTTAATAGTTTATTTTTTTAGACGGGATGGCTCTAAAACACAACGTAGGCTAAATATTGCCGGCATTTATAAAATTGGTATTGAGGAGTATGATAAGAATTTTGCCATCTGCGATCTTAATCTCATCAGAAGATTAAATAACTGGGAACCTTCTCAACTTGGAGGATACGAAGTGCTGTTAAACGATTATAAAAAGACAGACAGCCTTTCCAAAAAAATGTATGCCGAATTGCCTGATACCTGGTACAGCAAAAGCATAAGAGAAATTTATCCTCAAATTTTTGATTGGCTAAATTTACAAGGGCAGCTTAAAAATATTTTATTGGTAATAATGATTATTGTAGCGGCAGTAAATTTGGTAACCTGCTTAATAATCCTCGCATTAGAACGCACTGCGATGACGGGCATATTAAAAGCAACAGGCGCCACTGACTGGGATATTCAAAAAATATTTTTGATGAACACTTCAGGAATAGCGCTTTTAGGCATTTTAGGTGGAACTTTGGTAGGGCTTAGCATTTGTTTAATACAACAAAAAACTGGTTTCATTACTCTGAATGAAGAGTCGTATTACATGTCTGTAGCTCAGGCAGATATTGATTGGAAGCAAATTGTAGCAGTAGATATCTTCACTTTGGTAGTATGTATGGCTACGCTTATTATTCCTACCTATCTTGTAAAAAAAGTACAGCCGGTAAAAGCAATTACTTTCAGGTAGATTTATTTTGTAAGTTCATATAAAATTATTCCTGTAGCAACTGCAGCATTTAAAGATTCTGCCTCACCTATTTTTGGAATAGTTATTTTTTCATCAATAAGTTTAAGCACAGCGCCAGAAATACCTTTAGATTCATTGCCGATTATTAAAATCCCTTCTTTAATTTTTTCGCAATTTGTAATATCTTTTCCTTCCAATACAGCAGCATACTTTTTTATGTTGTTACGCTTGTGTAATTCTTCTATTATATCCCCATACAAAATATTTACTCGTCCCAAGCTTGCCATTGTACTTTGCACCACTTTCGGGTTGTAACAATCTGCTGTAGCATTGCTACAAAAAATTGTTTCTACACCAAACCAATCTGCCGTTCTTATAATTGTACCAAGGTTACCGGGGTCTTGTATGTCATCTAAAAACAAAGTAAGTTTTTGGCTAATGTTGATGTTGTTTATTATTGATCTTTTCTTAAAAATTGCCAGAAGATTATTAGCAGTACTTAGGGCAGAGAGTTTTTGAAGTTCGAAATCTGCTACCTCTACAATTTTAGGTTCATACTCTTTCTTTATTTTAAAAGGTAAATTTTTGAAGCCTTCAGCATTGCTATAAATACATTCACATTCAAAAATATTTTGTTCTAAAAATTCTGTGACAACTTTAGGTCCTTCAGCTATAAAGGCTCCATGCTCATCCCTAAATTTTTTGTGCTGTAAACTTTGAATATATTTGACTGCTGATTTATTTATCATACTGAAATTTTTGCAGTTTTTTATTCTGCCCTTACATACTAATGAACGCTTTTCGCTTTAAAAATATAGTTTTTCTTTTACTATTGGTTTCATCATGTACTATTATAAGAAAGGCTCCAAAGAACAAACCTTATTTGGTGGCGAACTCTATAGAACTAGTGGGAGGAACATTTACCAAAGCAGAAAGGCAATCAGTAATACAACGATTGACCAACCAACTTGATGACAGTAGTAAGGTAAAAACTAAAGATGCTTTCTTTATTTTGCATTTTCTTAAGCATCCCGTTGCTTACGATACAGGTTACTCCTCATTATCTGCATTTAATATGCAGACTTCCATGTATCATTTAGGTTATTACAATGCGAAGGCAAGCTATACACAGGATACCGTAAACAGGAAAGTAAGGGTAAAATATAAAGTGATAGCCGGAAAACCAACATTGATTGATACTTTGAGGTACCGATTGAAGAAACAAGATTTTCAACAGATAGCACTGGCTTCTAAAAATCAAACTTACTTAGTAGAAAATACGCCTGTTACAAAAATTGCAGTACTTGCGGAAATTGGCAGATTAGTGGACAGTTTTAGAAACAACGGTTATTATAAATTTACAGCCGCAGAATTAAGAATGCGGGGCGATAGTTCTATTGCTGCTCTTACAAGTATAAGTGATGATCCCTTTGAGCAGTTAAGATTGCTAAACGAAGCGCAGTTAAAAAAAGATTCACCTACAGTAAAACTTGCCCTTGATTTAAACCCTCCTGAAGATTCAACCAAACTCAATAAATACTTCATCAACAAAATTTATATTTTAAGTGATTACAGACCGGATGATTTATTAAATGATACCGCCAACCTCACACAGCGTACAACACCAAATTTCATACATCGATATCATGAAAGGTTGTTTAGAAACTCGTTGCTTGCCCGAAATATTACAATGCTTCCGGGCAATGTTTACAGGCAAGATGAATATTTTAAAACTATCAGTAATCTAACCAAACTCGGGGTTTGGAAAAGTGTGAACATTCGTGTGGTTGAAAACGTTAATGAGACAAATAAAGTAGACCTTATCATAGAACTTATTCCCTCCAGAAAATTTTTATTCGAAAATTCTTTAGAGGCGAGTTATTCAAGCACAAGCAATACCACTCAAGCACTTGGAGGAAATCTGTTTGGGCTATCTGCTAACTTTTCTTTAAAAAATAAAAATATTGCTAAGCAGGCTATTAGCATGACACACAATTTAAGACTCGGCGTAGAACTCAATAAAGCAAGCCGTACTGCTTCCAACAGCATTATTTTTTCAAACGAAATCAGTTATACAAATACGGTATTGAAACCTGGCTTGTCTCCAAAAACTATGAAATTTTTTAGGCTAAAAAGTGGCGATTCGTTCATTAACTCCGGATTTTCTTACAACAAACGTTTAAATCTTTTTAGTTTGCAATCAGTAAACTTAAATGCAGGTTTTGCAGGGCTTGACAAAAAAAATCACAGTTATGTCTTCAGAGTCTTAAATGCAAATTTCAGTTACCTGTACAACCAATCAGAAACCTTTAAAAAATTACTTATAGATAATCCATTTTTAAGATATTCCTATAACACTGCATTTACTATAGGAACTGCATTTAGTTATGCAAGTACTTTCAGAAATCTTAAACATCCGTCAAGCCTATCAAAAGAAAGAGGTTTTAAATTCAACATTGAAGAATCAGGCTTAACCTGGGGCTCATTACCCATTTTTAAAAAGTACAAAAGAAGATATATAAAACTTGATACAGAGTATAAATACACTGTTACAAAAGCCAAAAGCGCCATTGCCTTCAGAGCGTTTGCAGGAGTTGGAATTCCCCTTTTTAATGACAGCCTGCCATTTTTTAAACAGTTT
>JANXTN010000067.1 GCA_025352435.1 Ferruginibacter sp.
TCATAAAACAATAAACGCAAATATCTTACTTCAATATTTTAGAAATTAAAAAACCTCCACTTTAAAAGAGGAGGCTTGTAAAGATTTTATAGAGTATTAATCGAACGAGCCTGCATTCAAAAAAACTTTTGTCATTTCAAAAAAATGATTTTGAAAAACATGGAGAGGAATCGGTTCTATAAAATGTCGTTGTTCATCTCTATACCAGATTTCCATTCGGCTAAAATCACCTTCTTTTGGAATAAGCATTCTAAATGCTCCTTTTAAATATTTAATTGTACCATCTTCTTTGACTTCTTTACGAAATTTAAAATTTGTCAGTTCTTTTTCGTTTAATTCAATCGGTGTCAGTTGTTCTGTCTGAAACCAAAAACTTTGCGCACCGGTATTTACACAAACCTGCTTTTCGGTGTTATTTAAATTTTCAATTTCACCTCTTCTAATATCGCCATCCGCATTTGCTATCACGTGTCCGCCTTTTTTTAGTTCGCTGTATTTTATCATAATTAAATTGATTATAAAAACAAATTAAGGAAAAAATAATCACAAGGCAGTAATTTAAAATATTACGTCGGATCTTCTAAATAAAAAATTTCTTATATTCGGTTTAAATGATATAAAAGATATTTTATTATTTTCATTTAGAAACCACCTGCTTTTTTATTGATTGCAAAATACTTACACAAATACCACTGCTCAGTAAGTATGACCTGCGTAAAATCCAATTGGACAAGAGGTTTAAGTTTCATCTTTAAAAATATAATTAATCTACATGCAGGTATTAAAATTTGGAGGAAGTTCTGTCGCAAATGCAGAAAATATAAAAAAGGTTATGGCAATTATTAGCCGTGACAACACAAAAAAAACAATTGTGGTTTCTGCATTTGGTGGCATTACAGACTTATTGCTTCAAGCTGCATTTATGGCCGAAAAGAGTGATGAGAAATTCAAAGAGTTGCTTCAAAAAATTGAAGATCGTCATTTAGAAGCTGCACAAAAACTTATTCCAATACAACAACAGAGTAGTATACTAAGTCTTGTAAAAAAAGTTTGCAACGATTTAGAAGACATTTGTAACGGAGTTTATTTATTAAGTGAATGTTCAGCACGTACAAAAGATAAAATTGTAAGTTTCGGAGAGCTATTATCCTCCCAAATAATTGCCGCGGCTTTAAATAATAATCAAATAAAATCCAAATGGATTGATGCAAGAAAGCTCATAATAACCAATGGGAATTTTGGAATGGCAGCAGTTGATTTTAAAAGTACAAACAGGGCCATACAAAAATATTTTGAAGAAAATAATGGAAACCTGTATGTGGTTCCCGGATTTATTGCTTCGTGCAAAAATAAAATTACAACAACACTCGGAAGAGGTGGTTCTGACTATACTGCTGCTATTTTTGCTGCCGCAATAAATGCTACTTTATTCGAAATTTGGACAGATGTATCGGGAATGATGACTGCAGATCCACGAATAGTGATCAATGTAAAACACATCCCTGAGATATCTTATCAAGAAGCAATGGAATTGTCACACTTCGGTGCCAAAGTTATTTACCCGCCCACCATTCAACCAGTAATGAATAAAAACATTCCTGTTTGGATAAAAAATACTTTTGCACCGAACGACATAGGAACCATTATTAAAAATGAAGTGGCGGAAAACCACTCCCCCATCAGAGGTATTTCCAGCATAAATAATCTTGTTTTAATAAGCCTGGAAGGTGGTGGCATGGTGGGTATTCCCGGATTTTCAAAGAGATTATTTGAAGCTTTGGCTAACGCAACCATCAATGTGATATTGATTACGCAGGCATCATCTGAGCATTCTATATGTGTAGGGATTGAAGAAACTTTTTGCGACAAAGCGAAAGCTACTGTAGACGGCGCTTTTGAACATGAAATTAATATTGGTCAGGTGCAACCATTGCTGGTTGAAAAGCATTTATCCATCATCGCAATTGTAGGTGATGGAATGAAAAATCATACCGGTATTAGTGGTAAAATGTTTGGCGCCTTAGGAAGAAATGGTATTAATATAAGAGCAATTGCACAGGGCTCTTCCGAAAGAAATATTTCTACTGTTATTAATACGGATGATGTAAAAAAAGCAATTAATATTTTACACGAAGTATTTTTTGAAACCGCTTATAAACAGGTAAATATATTCATTGCGGGTTTGGGTAATGTAGGCAAGAAACTCTTGCAACAGTTGAAATTGCAGGAACGTTTTTTATTAGAACAATACAAGCTTCAATTAAAAATTGTGGGCATTGCAAACAGCAAAAAAATGTTTTTTAATGAGGATGGAATTGATGCGGAAATATATAAAATAGCGTTGGAAAATGGAGTAACAATGAACATCCCAGAATTTCGTTTGCTCATACAACAGAAAAATTTACGTAACAGTGTTTTTGTGGATGTTACAGCAAACGAAGAAATAACAACAATCTACAAAGACCTGTTACAAAAAAGTATATCTGTTGTCGCATGTAATAAAGTAGCAGCATCATCAGCATATTCTAATTATAAGTTATTGAAAGATACTGCCACAGAATTTAATAGCCTTTACTTGTTTGAAACCAATGTAGGTGCAGGTTTGCCCATCATTGGCACATTGAATGATTTATTGCGCGGCGGCGATAAAATAAAAAAAATAGAAGCAGTATTGAGCGGTACATTAAATTTTGTTTTTAATAATTACAATGGCGAAAAAAGTTTTGCATCCGTTGTAAGACAGGCACAGGAGGAAGGCTACACCGAACCCGATCCACGCTTAGATCTGAGTGGTACAGACGTAATGAGGAAGATTATGATACTGGCCAGAGAAGCAGGCGAAGCAATAGAATTGACAGATATACAAAACAATTCTTTTATGCCTGCAAGCTGCATAACCGGAAGCGTAGAAGATTTTTATACCGCCATGGAAAAAGAAGAAGTACATTTTAAAAAAATATTTGATACTGCAAATGCTGCACGTAAAAAATTAAAATTTGTTGCTACTTATTTATCCGAGAGTACATCACAAAAAGCTATGGTTGGTTTGCAACAGGTAGATGAAAGAAGTGATTTTTATCATTTGTACGGCAAAGACAATGCAGTAATGTTTTATACAGAACGTTATCCTGAGCAGCCGTTAGTAATTAAAGGTGCAGGCGCAGGCGCAGCGGTTACTGCATCCGGAGTGTTTGCAGATATCATTAGGGCAGCGAGAATATAGAAGTTCACCGCAAAGACCCAAAGGCGCTATTGCCTTCGCTGTTGTTGTCTAGATAATTTGCCGCAGAGATGGTGAGTTAAAGGAGTTTTCGCAGAGAAGGAAAACTCTCACACAACGTTTGCTTCTTAGCGGTTGAAATTTCGCTCGCAGATTTACACAGATTTTTCTTTGTGAAACTTTGCAACTTAGAGTCCTTATGGTTAAAAAAATTGCGCCTTAGCGTCTTTGCGGTTTTAATAAAATTATTATGAAGAAAATTAAAATTACTGCTCCTGCCACCGTCGCCAATTTGGTTTGCGGTTTTGATATTTTGGGCATGGCACTAAACGATCCGAAGGATGAAATGCAACTTACTTTATTGGATGAGCCTGTCATTAATATAAAGCATACAGATGATTATGGCTTGTCCGAAATACCTGAGCAAAATGTTGCTGGTGTTGCTTTGCATGCATTGATAGAAGCTTATCCCAAACCAATTGGCTTTGATGTAAGGATTCACAAAACAATTATGCCAGGCAGTGGATTAGGTTCAAGTGCTGCGAGTTCTGCCGGCGCTGTAGTAGCAGCAAATAAATTATTAGATGGTTATTTTACGAACGAACAATTGGTACAATTTGCAATGAATGGTGAAAAATTAGCCAGTGGAGTAAAGCATGCTGATAACATTTCACCATGCATTTATGGTGGTGTTACACTAATTCGATCCATTCATCCTCTGGATATAATTCCATTGCATTCGCCGCCCATTTTTGTGACGGTTGTGCACCCACAGATAGAAGTAAAAACATCTGACTCTAGGCAAATCATACGCAAAGAAGTTGCATTAAAAGATGCCATAAAACAATGGGGCAATATTGCAGGCCTCGTCACAGGATTTTTAAAAGAAGATTATGATTTAATTGGTCGGTCGCTCGAAGATGTTATCATAGAACCAGTCCGTAGTATATTAATACCAGGCTTTGCTGATATTAAAAAACAATGCAAAGAAGCAGGCGCAATGGGTGGCGGAATTTCCGGTTCAGGACCTTCGGTTTTTATGTTTAATAAAGATGAGAAAACGGCTAACGAAATAAAAAATATTATGGAAAATGTGTACACAAAGTTGGGGGTGGATTTTAGGTGTTATGTTACTACCGTTAATAAGCAAGGAGTACAAATAATGACGAATGACAGATGACGAATTAAAAATTACGAATTACGAGTCGTTCCTTGTTTCGGTCTTTTGTCTTTTATCTTTTGTCTAAAATCTTCTGTTCCCATCTTGTATCTTGATATTAAAATCTGATATCTACTATGCTCTACTACAGTCTAAATAAAACCGCTCCTATTGAAGATTTTAAAACAGCTACCATTGCAGGACAGGCGCCGGACAAAGGTTTGTACTTTCCGCAAAGCATACCGCAGGTAAGTCAAAAGATGCTTGATGATATTGAAAATTATTCCAACGCTGCTATTGCATACGATGTAATAAAACCATTTGTTGGAGATGTCATTCCTGAAGATGTATTAAAAAATATTGTAGAAGAGACGGTGAATTTTAATATCCCTTTGGTGCAGCTTTCTGACAGTATTTATTCGTTGGAATTATTTCATGGGCCTACCCTGGCTTTTAAGGATGTAGGTGCAAGATTTATGAGTCGCTGTCTGGGTTATTTCGCAAAAGAAAAAACTGAAAAAATTGTAGTGCTCGTAGCAACATCTGGTGATACCGGTGGTGCAGTGGCTAATGGATTTTATGATGTGCCCGGCATTGAAGTGGTGATATTATATCCTTCGGGGAAAGTGAGCAGCGTACAAGAAAAACAACTGACGACACTTGGTAAAAACATACATGCCATAGAAGTAAACGGTAGCTTTGATGACTGCCAAAAAATGGTGAAGGAAACTTTTATGGATGAAGCATTGAAGAAAAAAGTTTTTCTTACTTCTGCCAATTCCATCAATGTTGCACGTTGGTTACCACAACAGTTTTATTATTATTTTTTATGGAAACAATGGCAGGATAAAAACAACCATCCAACCACTGCTGTGCCGAGTGGTAATCTTGGAAATATTTGTGCAGGTTTACTGGCACAAAAAGCAGGCCTACCCATTAAACATTTTATTGCAGCATGCAATGCAAACGATACAGTTCCTGAGTTCTTTAATACAGGTATTTATAAACCTAAACCAGCCCTCGCTACCATCTCAAACGCAATGGACGTGGGCAACCCAAGCAATTTTGTAAGGATATTGGAAATGTTTGGGAGCGAAAATGCATTGAAAAACAGCCTAAGCAGTGTATCCATTACGGATGAAGCCACCGCAGAAACTTTGCTAAAAGTATTTAAGCAAAACAATTATTTACTGGACCCACACGGTGCCGTGGCATATACAGCTTTGCAAACTTACCTTGCCGGCAAACCAACTGAAAAAGGCGTTATTTTAGAAACCGCCCACCCCGTAAAATTTTATGACGTTATAGAACCGATTATCAAAGAGCCTGTACCAATCCCTGCAGCCATTGCTGCACAATTACAACTGGAGAAAAATAGTTTTAAAATGGAAGCTGATGGCAGGAAGTTGAGAGAGTGGCTGGTGGGGATGGGGTAAGCCATCCAATAATAAAATACATCCATCTGTGATTTTTTCCGATTCTTGTACACTAATAAGATAACGAACCCAAATTGATAAAAACTTAGTGGATAAGAAAGAACGATTTATTGCTGCGATAAAAGAAAATGAAGGTTTTATTTATAAGATAGCAGCTGTTTACACAAATAATACAGAAGATAAAAATGATCTGGTACAAGAAATTATTTACCAGCTGTGGAAATCGCTTGACAGTTTCAATCAGCAATCAAGCCTGAATACTTGGATGTACAGAGTGGCATTGAACGTGGCTATTTTTCAATTGAAGGTTTCTAAAAAGAGTATTTCCATTATTCCCATTGATGAGCAGATTACTAATTACCAAGAAAAAGATGACAGCGATAATGATGAAAGGTGGAAAATATTCCGGGAACAGATTGATACTTTAAACCTGCTTGATAAAGGTATTGTGTTGCTGTATTTAGATAATAAAAGTTATGAAGAAATTGCAGCAATTGTGGGGATTACCAAAACAAATGTGGCTACTAAGCTATCAAGAATAAAAGAAAAAATAAAAACTAAAATTCATAAAAACTTATAACAATGGAACTGGACGATTTAAAAAGCACCTGGCAGAATGAAGGCAATACTGCTACACAAAACAATTTAACCACTTTAATGATTAATAATATGACACAGGAAAAATACAATTCAAAAATAAAAAAAATCAGACTTCCTGAAATTATTGGGAGCAGCATTTGTGTAATAGCTGCGGGATTTATTGCACTAAATTTTAATAGACTTGATACAATTGTTTTACAGGGAATAGGTGTGGCCTCCATCATAATATTATTGATCATTTCCGTATTGAGTGTTTTAATTTTACAACGCCTAAACCTTAAAATAGATTTAAACAAACCCTATGCGGAAACACTTAAAATATTTGCAACACAAAGACTTGCATTTTATAAACTGCAAAAAGTAAACATCATTTTATGCTATTTGCTCTTAGTTACTATTATTGTTTTGCTGCCTAAATTATTCGGAAATAAAGATATTACTGAATACAAATATTTCTGGTTATCAACTTTTACTACAGGGTATATCGTTTTGTTTTTTCTTTCAAAATTTGTTTCGAAGTATTATAGAAAGACATTGCAGCAATCGGAGGAATTATTGAAGGAATTGGCGTAATGATTTGAACCACAAAGACGCTAAGGCGCAAAGGAGCACAAAGAGTTTGTACTCTGCGGAAACTCTTTTAAATCATTTGCTCTGCGGTTATTTTAACCACGAAGACGCTAAGGCGCAAAAGGAACGCAAAAGTTTTCTACTCTGCGGAAACGCTTTTAACTGATTTTCTCTGCGGTGAAATATGGCTCGCAAAGACGACAAGGAGCAAAGGGCACAAAGGTTTTCGAGGGAGGGGAATTGATCCCAACAATATTATGAATATATCAACAAAATGAAACTTGAATTTGGTAAATGTTGATTAAAAAACAAAAGCTGAAACTCTAGCCCCGATAGAAGTGGCTACCACGCTGAAGAATTGTGCGTGGGCATTGTGGCGGAGTAATAACGTATAGCGGGACCGAGGGTGAGTAAGGGTTTGCTGGTGAGCTTCTAAAAAAGTAATTGGGAATTTGGAATTGGGCTTTATAACGTAAATTCCTCTCCAAATTCCTTATTCCTTATCCCTAATTCCATATGCCTACTCCGCCCAGCTCATCACATATCCATCGTTTTCAATTTCAATAGCGTATTGTGTAAGTTTTAAAGGCTTAAAAGTATCTACCATTACGGCGAGTTCTTTTGTTTCGGTTTTGCCTATACTCTTTTCTGCGAGGCCGGGGTGTGGACCATGTGGAATACCGCCGGGATGCAATGTTATCATACCTCGGGTTACATGCTTGCGGCTCATAAAATCGCCATCTACATAATAGAGTAATTCATCACTGTCAATGTTACTGTGGTTGTATGGTGCAGGGATGGAAAGTGGATGATAATCGTACAACCTTGGCACAAAGGAACAAATAACAAATGCATCGGTTTCAAAAGTCTGGTGCACGGGTGGCGGCTGGTGCACACGGCCGGTGATGGGTTCAAAATCGTGTATGGAAAATGCAAATGGATAGCAGCAACCATCCCAGCCGATCACATCAAAAGGATGCGTGCCATAATGAATGCCATACAACATTCCCTGCTTTTTTGTTTTGATGATGAAGTCGCCTTTTTCATCGTGTGTCTGCAGGTTTTCGGGTGTGCGAATATCTCTCTCACAATATGGAGAATGCTCCATGAGTTGCCCGTATTTACTCAAATATCTTTTTGGATAACGGATGGGCGCATGAGATTCTACAATAAACAAACGGTTTATTTCTGTATCAAAATGTATCTGGT
>JANXTN010000158.1 GCA_025352435.1 Ferruginibacter sp.
TTATCCTCAACACAAAATTCTCCTCACTTTTTTTTCGCCTAGCGGCTATGAAGTGAGAAAAACTTACAACCAGGCTGATGCAGTTTTTTATTTACCGATGGATGGAAAGACGAATGCTCAACAATTTATTTCTATCATACAGCCTTCTCTCGTTTTATGGGTAAAATATGAATATTGGTTTTACTATTTAACTGAACTCAAAAGAAAAAATATTCCTGTAATATTAGTCTCAGCAGTTTTTAGAAAAAAACAGCCATTTTTTAAATGGTATGGCGGAATGTGGAAACAAATCCTACAGTCTTTTAATAAAATATTTGTGCAGAATATAGAATCTGTTTCTTTATTACAGTCAATCGGTTTTGCTCAAAATACAGTAGTAACGGGTGATACAAGGTTTGACAGAGTGTTAGATAATGCTAAAAACCCAAACTCCTTACCTAATGTACTTTTAGATTTTGTAAAAAACAGCAAAGTAATAATTGCCGGCAGTACCTGGGAAGAAGATGAAGAAGAATTGGTTCATTATGCAAACACAAATAACCATATTAAATTTATTATTGCTCCGCATGAAATAGATAATGAACGAATTGCAGACGTGAAAAGACTATTTAAAAACTCAGTTCTTTTTTCTCAGGTA
This sequence comes from Ferruginibacter sp., assembly GCA_025352435.1. GTDB lineage: Bacteria > Bacteroidota > Bacteroidia > Chitinophagales > Chitinophagaceae > Ferruginibacter. Next base: position 638 of record JANXTN010000158.1, read on the forward strand.
GGAAATACTGAAATTACCGACCAGATAGTCATTATTGATAACATAGGTATGCTGGCAAGTTTATACCGGCTTGCAGATGTAGCCTACATTGGTGGCGGATTTAACGACAGCGGTATTCACAATATTTTAGAAGCAGCTGTCTTCGGCAAGCCAATTATTTTTGGCCCCGTTTATGAAAAATTTGCAGAAGCCACCCAACTTGTAGATGAAGGTGGGGCGTTCAGTATCGCAAATGCATTAGAACTGGAAAAATTATTGGATTCCTTATTAAAAGATGAAGTTTTGCTCGCAAATACCGGAGCCATTTGCAAAAAGTACGTGCAGGAACATGGAGGTGCTACAAAAAAGATAATGGAATATCTCTACGAAAAACGTCTTCTTACCAATTGATCAAACTGCCGCACAGTCTCATTCTTATCGTCCCATCCAAGTTTTAATTTAAGTTCACGGCATATCCAATATTCTGCTTCAGGGTAAATGGCATAACTGTTTATCGTTTTTATGCTTCTTTCGTACATCGCATCATCGCCCCTAAATAATTCGCTTAGAAATTTAAACCTATCATTAATTCCTATTGCTTTTCTTAAATCTTTTACCGGCGTGTCTTGTAAAGTATCGCTTAGTTCGCTGCTGTTTTGTTTGAGTCTATCGTTTAAAGAAACTTGGTTATTTGTTGGCAGCATTTCGTGTAGTTCTTTCACTGTCGCAAGTGGTGATGAAGGACTATTTTGTCTGCCGGCCAATGTCGGTACATCATCAATAGCATCAAATACTACAGCTGGTTTATTTTGGTGAGAAAATTTTATCCGATCTTCCGCATTTCTTTTAATTTCTTCTAATTCTGCTTCCATTTCTGCCTCATCTATTTGTAACACTTCTACAATTTTTTCTTCTTCTACAGGCTCATCTTTTATTTCTTCTTGTACTTGAGGGTTTATTTGTTTTGCTATCTGTATCGCAGTAGTGGCGGCGGTATTGTTAGTTGGCGGGGTAATTTTTTGAAGGTGCAAAAGCTCAGACTCAATCATTTTTACCGTCATGAGCAACTCTGCAACTGCAACCTTTTTTTGCAGTTTTTCACTTAATAAATTACAAAGTGTTTCCACCCGTTCCATATTGTAAAATTTAAATATTATTCGATGGGTATTTGCTAAATTTTTCTTTTGCGCTTCAATTATAATCTTTAATCTTTGTAGCTATGCGTTAAAGTTACGCAACACAATTATAAAATAATAAGAATGTTCATAGAACCTAATATTAGGGGGGATAGAAAAGGGTGGATTGAAGTTATTTGTGGCAGTATGTTTAGCGGGAAAACAGAAGAATTAATACGCAGATTAAAAAGGGTAAAAATCGCCAACTTAAAAGTTGAGATCTTCAAACCTGCTACTGACGTGCGTTACGACGAAATAAATATTGTAAGCCATGATACAAATTCCATACACAGCACGCCGGTTGAAAATGCGCACAGCATTTTATTAATGGCCCAGGATGTAGACGTGGTGGGCATCGACGAAGCTCAGTTTTTTGATGCAGAGATTGCATTTGTATGTGAGCAGCTTGCCTTGAAGGGTATCAGGGTTATTGTTGCAGGATTAGACATGGATTATTTAGGCAAACCTTTTGGACAAATGCCCAATCTATTAGCGATAGCAGATTACATCACAAAACTTCATGCAATTTGTATGCGCTGCGGCGGTATGGCTAGCATTTCTTACCGCAAAATTGCCACCGGTGGGCAGGTTTTGCTCGGCGAAAAAGATATTTATGAGCCTCGTTGTAGGGAATGTGCGCAGATAGTTGATTAATAGTTAAATGGTTAAATAGTTGATCGGTTTGATTAAAATGCCAGTTGCAAACCGTCTACTGCTCACTCTTTTGAAGCATGAACATCGGAACATCCCTGAGCATTTGTCTCCCGCTTTCTGCTGCAATCTTTTTGCCTAAAGGCAGCAAAAAGTATTTCCGCGTCAATCAGGGCTAGTTGCATCAGTAAATCTTTTCTCATCTTTTATCGAAGCGAGCCGCTTCCCACTAGCCAATCACTACTTCCACTCCCTTCTTCCAAATAAAGCCTTTATTTTGTACTCGTGATGAAACGCACTTTTGCATTGCTTAGAAAAGACATTTTGCTGGAACTTCGGCGCCAGCATACTTTTTATGGCATCTTATTATACATCGCTTCCACCGTTTTTGTAATTTATCTTTCTCTTCCTGACAGTCCGGACGGTAATGTATGGAACAGTCTTTTTTGGGTAATACAATTATTCGTTTGCGTAAACACTGTTGCCAAGAGCTTTTTACAGGAGTCAAAGGGTTTGATGTTGTACTATTATTCCATTGCTTCCCCGGTAGAATTTATTGTAGCCAAACTACTTTTTAATATTATTTTAATGTTGTTAATGAGCTCCGTAAGCTTGTTACTTTTCTATTTTTTTTTAGATAGTCCGGTATTAAATTATTGGAGTTTTTATGGCATCGTTTTGTTAGGCGGAACGAGCATCAGCCTCACTTTTACACTAATGAGCGCCATCGCTGCAAAAGCGCAACAAAACGCCGCACTCATCGCTATTTTAGGCTTCCCGGTTATTTTACCACAATTATTATTATTGATGCGCCTAAGTAAATCGGGCTTTGCGGAAGTTTTTAGAGAAGGTGCAGTTTTACAACTAACAGGCTTAATTGCGGGTTTAGATGTATTGGTTTTTACGTTAGCAGTTATTCTTTTTCCTTTTTTATGGAAGGATTAGATTTTTATACATCAATATAATTTAAAAAACTTAAACATGAAAATCATCGGCTTAGTAGGGGGAACAGGTTGGGTTTCCACCTTAGATTATTACAGGTATTTTAATGAACTTGTTTATAAAAATACAGATGGCGAAAGCACTGCAGAAGTTATTATCAACTCTGTAAACTATCCTGCCATTGCAAAACTTACTGCTGCAGGTAAGTGGGATGAGATTACAAAAATAATTACAGATGCTGCCATCACCCTACAAACTGCTGGTGCGAAATGTATTTTACTTGGTGCAAATACAATGCATAATATTGCGCCACAAGTAAAGGCAGCTATCAATATTCCCTTTATTCATATTGCAGAAGAAACGGGCAAAGAAATTCTTAAAAAAGGGATTAAAAAAGTTGCGTTGCTAGGAACGAAATATACTATGCAACTACCTTTTTTTAAAGATGTACTTGCACGCATGGGAATAGAAACCATTATACCGAATGAGAGCGGCATACAAATTATAAACGATGGAATTTATAAGGAGTTAGCATTGGGAATAATTACGGCGGTGACAAAAGAAAATTATTTGCAAATTATGCAGAAACTTCAGCAAGAAGGTGCAGAAGGAATCATTTTAGGCTGTACAGAAATACCGCTGCTTATAAAACCTAATGACTTTGATTTGCCACTTTTTGATACAACTTTTATACACGCAAGTGCCGCTGTAAATTTTTCTTAGGATGAAATAATGTCTGATATTCGAAAAAGAAATTACACGACTAAAGGCAATAAAATACCGGGTTTAACGAAAACTCAAACAATCATTACCCTTATCTTTGCGGCGTTAATAAAAAATAGCAATATTTTGAGGAAAAACTGGTGGAAAATATTATCTTTTCTTTTACTTGCTTACACAATCGTAGCAGGTTTTATCCTTACAGTTCCCCGCCTTCCCATTCTAAACGAAACTATACGAAACATGTATTTTCATGTTTGTATGTGGTTTGCAATGATGGTCCTTTTTATCCTGAGCGCCATCTACAGCATTCGTTACCTCCGAAATTTTAACCATAGTTATGATATTTATGCGGCATCATATGCTACACTCGGTTGCATATTTGGCTTGCTTGGATATTTAACAGGCATTGAATGGGTGTCCGTTACCTGGATTACAGATCAGGGACAATCATTTGCAAGTGTGCTTAAGGAACCAAAACTTATTGGAGCCGCCATTGCATTACTTATCTATGGAGCATATTTCGTATTACGAGGCTCCTTCACCGATATGGACAAACGTTCCAGAGTAAGTGCAGTGTACAATATTTTTGCGTTTGCCATGTTATTTCCTTCTATATGGATCATCCCAAGGCTTGTTGGTAGTTTGCATCCAGGCGCTCCGGGTAGTGAAAGTGGTAATCCAGCCTTGGATAAAAATGATATGGATTTGGGAATGAGAGCTGTTTTCTACCCTGCAGTAATAGGCTGGACTTTGCTTGCCGTGTGGATTGCAACCATAAAAATAAGACTACAATTAATCAGAGATAAAAGTTTGATAAATGCATAAACGTAAATTTCTTTTTGCCCGTTTATTATGTCTTTTCGCGGCTTTGTTTTCGCAACTTTTTTCTTTTGCACAAGCAAAAGAAGTAGAAATGGCAGACACGATGAGAAGCAACGGCAAAATATATATTGTAGTAGCTGTTTGCCTTACTATTTTAACAGGGCTGTTTTTATATGTTCTTTCTCTGGATAGAAAAATTTCAAAAATGGAGAAAGAAGCCTGAAGATTTTAATTAAATACAAATAAGTAAATACGTATACTTTTATACAAACAACGATTGCTAATAAAAACAATTTTATGAGTTCGAATCAAAATTATAGCTTTTTTCAAAGTGTTGAAAGAAGCTTTGACAAGGCTGCAAAATTTACCAAATTTGACCGGGGAATTTTGGAGCAGATTAAAGCATGTAACAGTGTTTATCAAATGCGTTTTCCATTAAAGAGAGATGATGGAACCATTGAAGTTATAGAAGCTTATCGTGTACAACACAGCCACCACAAGGCCCCATGCAAAGGTGGTATTCGTTTTAGTGATGAAGTGAACCAGGATGAAGTAATGGCATTGGCGTCTTTGATGACTTACAAATGTGCGATCGTAAATGTTCCTTTTGGTGGAGGCAAAGGTGGTATTAAAATAAATCCCAAAAATTATTCTGTTTACGAGCTGGAAAAAATCACCCGCCGTTACACAGCAGAACTGGTAAAGAAAAATTTTATTGGTCCCGGTATTGATGTGCCGGCGCCGGATTATGGAACAGGTTCCAGAGAGATGAGCTGGATAGTAGATACTTACCAATCATTAAAGCCCGGAGAGATAGATGCAGCAGGTTGTGTAACAGGAAAGCCGGTAACGCAGGGTGGTGTCCGTGGTCGGACAGAAGCAACCGGTTTGGGCGTTTATTTTGGTATCAGAGAAGTTTGCAACATGCCTGAGGTCATGAAACGTCAAGGCTTGGAAGTTGGTATTAAAAATAAAACGGTTATTGTACAGGGCCTGGGAAATGTCGGTTATCACTCAGCGAAATTTTTTAGAGAAGGTGGTGCAAAAGTGATTGCCTTGGCAGAATATGAAGGCGCCATCATGAATGCTGATGGTCTGAATGAAGAAGAAGTTTTTCAACACAGAAAGGCGACTGGTTCTATTTTAAATTTCCCCGGAGCAACCAACCTGGTAAACAATACAGATGCTTTAGAAATGGAATGTGATATTCTCATTCCTGCTGCGCTAGAAAACGTAATAAATGGTCAAAATGCGCAGAGGGTAAAAGCAAAAATTATAGGAGAGGCTGCTAACGGACCTTGTACACCTGAGGCTGATGAAGTGTTTCAGCAAAAAGGAATTCTCTGTGTGCCGGATATGTATTTGAATGCAGGTGGAGTAACGGTTAGTTATTTTGAGTGGTTAAAAAATCTTAGCCATGTACGCTATGGCCGTATGGAAAAACGTTTTACTGAGAATTTAAACACGCATATTTTATCTCAAATGGAGACATTAACGGGTAAAAAGGTTGAAGATAATGAGCGTAAATTTATTATGCACGGGCCTGAAGAAGTTGATCTTGTACATAGTGGTTTAGAGGAAAGCATGATTACTGCTACAAGAGAAATTATGGATATTTGGTTATCAAATCCGCTTATACCTGATATGAGAACTGCAGCTTATGTAAATGCAATAAACAAGGTTGCTACAAGCTATGGTGAATTAGGAATTTTCCCATAATTAATATTTTGAAATTTTAAAGGCCTCGAAATTTTTCGGGGCTTTAATTTTTTAGCAAGTTTCGGGTTTTACAGAGTACAAAAAGAAAATAAATTTGCTAAATGAATACTCTAAAAGAAGCCGCCATGGATGCTATTAACTTTAAAAGAATAGCTGACGCAATAAAAATTTTGCAAAATAAAATTACTGAGCAACCAAGTCTGGAAGCACTTGCAAAACAAATCCATGTAAGCCCGGCACACTTTCAAAAAATATTTACAGAATGGGCAGGTGTAAGTCCGAAAAAATTTATGCAGTTCATTACTATTTCTCATGCAAAGCAAATGCTGAGAAGTTCATTTTTACCGAATGCTCCTTTACAAAAGAATGCCGCCACTTTATTTGACACTGCTGCGCAAACGGGATTATCAGGCACCGGGAGACTGCATGATCTTTTTATAAATATTGAAGGAATGACGCCGGGTGAATATAAAAATGGCGGTGCAGGGTTATCAATAAATTACAGTTTTGCAAACACACATTTTGGTAACATCATTGTGGCGTCAACGCAAAAAGGCATTTGCCATATTTCTTTCTTTGAAAATGAAACTCTTGCTTTAAAGAATCTGATCAATTTTTTCCCATCAGCGGTTTATGTACAGTCCGCAGAAGAAATTCATAAAAAAGTAACTGCAATTTTCAATGCTGATCATTTGCCCGAAGGAAGAATAAACCTGCATTTAAAAGGAACTCCGTTTCAGATAAAAGTATGGGAGGCGTTGCTTAAAATACCCGAAGGACATTTAAACACTTATGGTAATATTGCCGGTAAAATTGAAAGTCAAAATGCATCTAGAGCAGTTGGTACAGTAATTGGCCAAAATCCTGTAGCATATTTAATTCCCTGCCATCGTGTTATACAATCAACAGGTTTGTTTGGCGGATATATGTGGGGAAGCGAAAGAAAAACCGCCATGATTGGGTGGGAGGCGGCGAAGGTGAATGGTGAATGATGAGCTTCAGGGGTGAGAGCACATTGAATTATGGATTCTATAAGCTATTAGCTAAAATTAGGACTCCTTTATTTAGAATTACAAATTCCTAATTGCTAGCCTCCGGTAATTCATAAATCTCGAGAAAATTATTTCCTTTTTTTTCAAATCCTGCGCAATAGCTTCCATTCGTAACTGCCATAATTTGTGCCTGAATATTTCCATTGTAATTCAACACCTGCTTAATTGTATTTTCAGATAATGGTACGTTCATTTCTTTGCATTCTACAATTATAAAAGGGACTGAATTTTTGTACACAACAATATCAAATCTTTTTTTTACCTCCGCAGTTATCAATTGTTTTTCTACAGCAATTAACGAAGCTGGATATTTTAAAACGTTAATCAGATACAATAAAAAGTTTTGTCTTACCCATTCCTCCGGTGTTATTTTAAACCATCGTTTCCGAATAATGCAGAAAATAATTTCATTCCCATTTTCATTTTTTACGGCAGGTTTTATATAAGGGTATTCAATCTTTATCATTGCTGTAAATGTAGTGAACAATGCGTGTAAGCTGATTGTGACGCTGCTTACATTTTGCCATAAAAATAAAAATCGTATTTTTAAACGAATTTAAAACGTATGAAATCAAAAGAAGAAATAGTAGAAAACTGGCTCCCAAGATACACCGGACAGGAATTAAAAGGTTTTGGAGAATATATCTTACTCACCAATTTTAGTAATTATGTAAACATGTTTGCAGTGTGGAATAATGTAGAAATTGCAGCGATTGACAGACCAATGCAATGTGCAACTGCAAACAACATTACCATTATTAATTTTGGGATGGGTAGCCCGGGTGCTGCAACAGTAATGGACTTACTGACTGCCATAAAACCCAAAGCTGTTTTGTTTTTAGGCAAATGTGGTGGTTTAAAAAAACGCAATAAAATTGGTGATCTTATCCTTCCGATTGCGGCAATAAGAGGCGAGGGTACAAGCAATGATTATTTTCCTCCTGAGGTCCCTGCAATGCCATCGTTTGCACTGCAAAAAGCAATATCAACTACCATCAGAGATTACGAGCAAGATTACTGGACGGGTGTGTGTTACACCACCAACAGAAGAGTTTGGGAGCATGATGAAGTGTTTAAAGACTACCTGCAAAAAGTGCGTGCTTATGCAATAGATATGGAAACTGCTACCATTTTTACGGTAGGTTTTTACAATAAAATTCCCACTGGTGCATTGTTACTCGTGAGTGATAGCCCAATGGTTCCGGAAGGAGTAAAGACGGAGGCAAGCGATAAATCTGTAACTGCAAATTTTGTAGAGCGTCACCTCAAAATTGGAATTGATTCATTAAAACAATTAATGAATGATGGTTTAACGGTAAGGCATTTGAAATTTTAATATTTTGCCCATGTTGCCATTGGTGCAAATAAAGAATTTGAGTATTTCGTTTGTACAGGATGATAAAATTTTAGCTGCAGTAAAAAATATTTCATTCAATATATTAGGAGGTAAAATAACAGCATTGATTGGAGAAAGCGGTTCAGGTAAATCTGTAACCGCTTTGTCATTCTTACAACTGTTACCTGCGCAGGCAAAGCTTACAGGTAACATGCTTTTTAGTGAAGACGGAGCTGATTCTGAAGATCTATTACATTCTTCTGTATCGGCTATGCAACAGTTTCGGGGTAACAAAATCGCAATGATTTTCCAAGAGCCCATGACATCTTTAAACCCCGTGCATACTTGTGGGGCGCAGGTGATGGAGTCTTTAATGTTGCACAAAAAAATGAACAAACAGGCTGCCAAAAAAGCAACGATAGAATTGTTTGAAAAAGTAGAATTGCCAAGGCCGGAGGAAATGATTAATCGGTATCCGCACCAAATAAGTGGCGGACAAAAACAGCGGATAATGATAGCAATGGCTATGAGTTGCGACCCGGCTTTATTGATTGCCGATGAACCAACAACAGCGCTAGACGTAAGGGTTCAAAAAAATATTTTACTACTGCTAAAAAAATTGCAGGCAGAAAATGGAATGGGTATTTTGTTAATTACGCATGATCTTTCATTGGTAGCAGATGTAGCCGATGAGATTGCGGTAATGTACAAAGGAGAAATTGTAGAAGCTGGTTTTGCGAAAGAGATATTAGAAGCACCTCAACATAATTACACAAAAGCGTTGCTTGCCTGCTTGCCCACCGTAAATAGCAAAGGCAAAAGGTTGCCAGTTATTGAGGATTATTTACAAAACACTATTTCCTCTATACAAGAGTCCTCTGAAAGTAGTTCAATTCCCTCATCGGAAATTGTTTTGAAGGTTGAAAATTTAAGTGTAAGCTTTCCCACGAAGAAAAATATTTTGGGTAAGACTTTAGCGGATTACAAAGCTGTAGATGATGTAAGCTTTACTGTAAATAAAAATGAAACAGTTGGATTGGTGGGCGAAAGTGGCTGTGGAAAAACAACTTTAGGGAGAGCAATTCTTAACCTTGTAAAACCAACATCAGGTAATATCTATTTTAAGGAAAAAAATATTTCAAAAGCCACGGATACTGAAATGCGTCTGATAAGAAAGGAATTGCAAATTGTATTTCAGGATCCTTATGGCTCTTTAAACCCTAGGCTTAGCATTGGTGATGCTATTACGGAACCTATGAAGGTTCACAACCCAACTTCAACCCAAAAAAGGAGAAAAGAAAAAGCAATACACTTATTAGAAGAAGTAAATTTAAATACTTCCTTTCTTAACCGATATCCTCACCAGTTTAGCGGTGGGCAAAGGCAACGAATATGTATAGCCAGGGCACTTGCCTTAGAACCTAATTTTTTAATTTTTGATGAAAGTGTTTCAGCCCTAGATGTGAGTGTGCAGGCGCAAGTGCTCAATCTGATAAACGATTTAAAAGCTGCTCATAATTTTACATCCATATTCATTTCACACAACCTTGCGGTCATGCATTACATCAGCGATCGAATAATGGTGATGAAAAATGGTAAAATAATAGAAACGGGCTCCGCTGATGAAGTCATTTTTCATCCGAAGGAAACTTATACAAAAGAATTGCTAAATGCTGTTCCAAACTCAAAATTGATATATTAATTTCGGCTTTTAAAACGTACTTTTGCCCACTTTAAGAAAATCATGCCGTAACATGATAAGTGCCTTCAATAATTTATAAGGCTTTTTTTTAGCGGAAATTCTTTCTGCACGGCATGTAATAACAATTTAAAAATAATATTACTGCATGAAATTATCACAGTTTACTTTCGATCTTCCTCTGAACCTTATTGCTCAAAACCCCGCCAAGCGCAGAGAAGATAGTCGCATGATGGTTATCAACCGTAAAACGGGAAATATTGAGAACAGACATTTCAACGATATTCAGGAATATTTTGACGACAAAGATGTATTTGTAGTAAATAACACAAAAGTTTTTCCTGCTCGCATGTATGGTCGAAAGGAAAAGACAGGTGCTAAAATTGAAGTTTTTTTATTGCGTGAACTGAACAGACCAAATAAATTGTGGGATGTAATTGTAGATCCTGCACGTAAAATAAGGGTAGGAAATAAATTATACTTTGGAGAGAATGATGAGCTTGTAGCGGAAGTAATTGATAATACTACGAGCCGCGGCAGAACGATCCGTTTTTTATGGGATAGTACAGATGAAGAATTTAGAACCATGCTTGATTTTATGGGAGAAACGCCTTTGCCAAAATACATAAAGCGCAAGCCTGAAGAAGAAGACAAAGAGAGATACCAAACTGTTTATGCAAAGCATGAAGGTGCGGTAGCGGCGCCAACCGCCGGTCTGCAT
>JANXTN010000179.1 GCA_025352435.1 Ferruginibacter sp.
AACATCCCCTGTCGATGGTGGTATGCTTTAAATACGGGTTTTAATACGGGTCCTTTTGCCATACAGTAAAGACAAAAAGTAAGTAAAACCTGCTGCAAAAAACAAGCTCTTTAGTTATACATCCACGATGTGGAAAAACCACCTAATTTTCTGAAAATAAAAAAGAGGCCGTCTACTTATGAGACAGCCTCTTTTTTAATTTAAAATATGTCTGCTTATTTTACCTCCTGCATATCTACCAAACGTTTGTAAAAACCACCTTGCTCTATTAAACCGCTGTGTGTTCCTCTCTCCACAATTTCACCTTTACGAAGTACAATTATTTCATCTGCATGGCGTATGGTACTAAGCCTATGGGCAATCACAACGGAAGTTCTGTTTTCCATTAAATTATTGATAGCATCCTGCACCAGCCTTTCGCTTTCTGTATCCAAAGATGAAGTTGCTTCATCTAAAATAAGGATGGGAGGGTTCTTTAATACAGCTCTTGCGATGGTTAATCTCTGTCTTTCACCACCGCTTAATTTCATGCCACGGTCGCCAATGTTGGTGTCATAACCAAACTCTTTTTTCTCTATAAACAAATGTGCGTTGGCAATTTTTGCAGCGTCTGTCATCTCATTAATAGTGGCATTCTCCATACCCAAAGCAATATTGTTTGCAATGGTATCATTAAATAGAATTGGTTCTTGTGTAACAATACTCATAAGACTTCTTAAAGAAAACAATGAATAGTCTTTGATGTTTACGCCATCAACCAATATTTCACCGTCGCTCACATCATGAAACCTCGGGATTAAATCAGCCAGGGTAGATTTTCCTGCGCCACTACTACCCACTAATGCAATGGTTTTACCTTTTTGTACTTTGAAACTGATATCTTTTAATATAGCTACATCATCATAATAAAAACTAACATTTTTAAATTCTATGCTATCTGCAAATTGTTGTATTTGTAAACCTGTAGGATTTTCATTCACAGTTACCGGAGCCTTTAATACTTCCTGGATTCTTTCTATCGCTGCGGTGCCTCTTTGCAAATTAGAGATGGCGCCTGAAATGCTTTTTGCAGGATCAATAATGTTGAAGAACAAAGCCATGTAAGCAAGAAACATAGCGCCATTTAAATCGGGATATTGGTTTCCCAAAACTTTGCTCCCACCATACCATAAAATAGCCGTAAACATCATTACACCCAATACTTCACTCATTGGAGAAGCAAGGCTTTGGCGATAACCAACTTTATTGCTAAGCTTAAGTAAGTTATTGCTGTTGTCGGAGAATTTTTTGCGAATGACCTGCTCGAAATTAAATGCCTTTATTACTCTTAGGCCACCCAACGTTTCATCAAGAATAGAAATGGATTCTCCATTTTTTTGAGCAATGAGTCCGGAAGGCTTTTTTAAAGAACGTCCCACCCTGCCAATAAAAAATCCCATAATTGGAATAAAGAAAAGTATTATGATGGTAAGCTCTGCATTAATTGTAAAGAGTACAATCAAATTAATAATGATCTGCAAAGGATCTTTTACCCATCCTTCTAAAGCACCTAAAACAGACCCCTCCACTTGAGTAACATCGTTAGTCATTCTGCTCATAAGATCTCCCTTGCGCTGTTCAGTAAAATAACCAATAGGCAAGCTTAAAACTTTGTTGAAGATGTCTACTCTAAATCTTATTGCGATTTTATTTTTAACGGGCATAAGGGAACGGGAGGCCAGGTATAAAAAGGTATTCTTTAAAATTATGCTTGCCATTATCAATAGGCAAACCATTGCTAATGTGTGAAAGGGATCACCATTGTTTACCATTTCTCCAACCTTCTCCTTTAGCCATCCAAAGGGTGAAAAGCCATTTGATTTAACCACTTTTGCCGTAGCATTTTCTTTATCGAATAACACCTGTAAAAAAGGAAACAACATACCGAGAGAAGCAACACCAAATACAATGGAAAGCAATGTGCATATTATATAAGATGTAATGGCAAGTTTGTAATCTTTTAAATATGCAAATACCAGGGAATATTTTCTCATTGTATAAATAACGTTCGGGAACCCGCAAAGTAACTAATTTTACAGTTACTAAAAGTTCAAGAATATGTTAGAAGGTAAAAGACAAAAACAAGTGGCGGCGGTGTTGGAGAAGGATTTAAATGAGATATTTCAACGCATGGGATTAACAATGATAGACGGTGGAATGGTATCTATAGCTGCTGTAAAAATTACTCCAGATCTTTTTGATGCAAGAATATACTTAAGCTTTTTTCAGGTAATGGATGCAGTGGGCACATTAAATAAAATACAGGAGCAAGCATGGGAAATAAAGAAGGAATTAACCACCAGGGTAAGGCATCAACTCCGCAGTATGCCACAACTTACTTTTTATATAGATGATACGCTGGAGTATGTAGACAAAATGGAAGTGTTGTTTAAGGAAATAAAGAAACAGGATGCATCAGCCCCTCTTATCTCTTCGCCAAGGGCGGAAGGAAATTACGAAGAGGAAAGCGAAAAAACCCTCCCTATTTCTCCCCGAGGGGGAGGAAATCTCGAAGACTAATGTGAAGATGGAAGCAATGAACAGAGACCTGAATTATCAACCTTGAACTTTCAATCTTCAACCTATAACCTTCAACCATTCAACAGTGTACTTTCGTTTTGCATGGCGATATTTTAAGGCTAAAAAATCAGCGAATGCTATCAATATAATTGCGTGGGTTACTACCATTGTAATTGCATTTGCTACATGTTGTCAATTGCTGGTACTGAGTGTTTTTAATGGTTTTGAAGGATTGGTAAAATCATTATACTCTTCTTTTTACAGCGATCTAAAGATCATTCCTGCTACCGGAAAAACATTTACCCTTACTGCTCCTCAAATAAATGCAATAAACAGACTCCCTTTTAATGCGGGCATGGCAATGATTGCAGAAGAAAAGGCTTTGTTGCAAAACCAAGAATCACAAACTGTAGTTTCGTTGAAGGGTGTAGATAACTCCTACAAAAATATAAGTGGAGTAATAACAAAAATATCTGATGGTAACTTTGACGTTGGAAGTATAGACTCTCCAAAAATAGTAGTGGGCTACGGTATACAAAATGCAGCTTCTATAAATTTAAGCGAGCCATTACCCCCATCGGTAGTAACCTTAATTTTACCTAAGAAAAGTATTACTAACGATGCGGCAGATGCTATGAGCGAGGGCAATGCAAGAGCTTCAGGCGTGTTTTCTATTCAACAAGAAATAGACAACCAATATGCAATTACCAACATTGATTTTGTAAAACAACAAATGGGTTTTGGGGTAGATGAATATTCTGCTGCGGAATTAAAACTTGCAGCAAAGGCAGATTTGGCGGAAGCAAAAATGGATTTACAAAAAATATTAGGTCAATCATTTAAAATACAAACCCGTTTTGAACAAAATGCCAATCTGTACAATACCATGCGGCTGGAGAAATGGGCAATTTATGCAGTACTAACCCTCATACTTATCATTGCTGCCTTTAACATGGTGAGTGCGCTTACGATGCTGGTGCTGGAAAAAAGGAAAGACATCAGCATACTTCGCAGTATGGGGACCACCAAAGCAGGGATTAGAAAAATCTTTTTAGTAGAAGGCCTATTGCTTGGGATAATAGGCGCTGCAATAGGAATTGCATTGGCTTTTTTGATTTGTTTGCTACAACTTAAATTTCACATAATAAAGATTAGCGGAGGCTCGTTTTTAATAGATTATTTTCCCGTAAAATTAATTGGTACTGATTTTTTAATGGTAGCAACCACGGCTATATCCATTGCATTCTTAGCCTCATGGTTTCCCGCAAAGAAAGCTGCTGCACAGAGGATTAATTTGAAATAAAGTATAAATTTTTTAACCCATTATTAATAATCTCCCAAGGTCTCGGGCAATTCTTCCAATGCTTTTTTCATTTGTTCGTCATTTGGAGATGTTCCGTGCCATTCATGGTTACCCTCCATAAAAGAAACACCTTTCCCCATAATTGTTTTCATCAAAATCATAACAGGCTTGCCTTTTCCTGTTCTGGATTTGGCATCGTTTAAGCCTGCCACTACTGCATCTATATCGTTGCCATCCATTTCCATCACATCCCACCCAAATGCGTCAAATTTTGCATGGAGGTTACCGAGGCTCATCACTTTTTCAGTTGTTCCATCAATCTGTTGACCATTCCAATCTATGGTTGAAATTAGATTATCAACTTTTTTGCTACCGGCAAACATGATTGCTTCCCAGTTCTGCCCTTCTTCCAATTCCCCATCGCCATGTAATGAAAATACAAGATGTTTATCGCCATTTAATTTTTTAGTAAGAGCAGCGCCTATGGCTACACTCATGCCTTGACCAAGAGAACCGGAGGCTATCCGAATTCCCGGTAAATGTTCATGGGTTGTGGGATGCCCTTGCAATCTGCTATTTAGTTTACGAAAAGTGGCCAGCTCTGCTGTTGGAAAATATCCACACCTGGCTAAAGTGCTATACCAAACTGGGGAAATATGTCCATTACTCAAAAAAAACAGATCTTCATCAACCCCATTCATTTTAAAATCAGGATTGTGTTGTAATATACCAAAGTACAAGGCGGTAAAGTATTCTGTGCATCCTAATGAACCACCCGGGTGCCCACTCTGTGCACCGTGCACCATCCTTAAAATATCTCTTCTAATCTGTGATGCCGTATCTTTAAAATTGCTCATTATTGTGGCCGTTTAAGTTTGGTTAAATTGTTGTTTGCAATGTAATAGAAACTCTACATTCATACCAAATAAAGGTAAAGTTTTACAGAAAATCTTTTTAAAACAATTTAAGCAACATAGTTAAATTATATACCAAGTATTATTTTTTATGAACAGACAACTTTGTGACTGTGAATATCATCATAATAGAGAGTTATTTTATATTTTTGCAATGTTGAGAATCAATTAGAATTATGCAGCACATTATAATTAGTGGCTTTTTAGCTTTCATAATAACATATTTTGCAATACCGGTTATCATTCAGATAGCTAAAAGTAAAAAATTGTTTGATGAGCCGGATGAGCGTAAAGTTCATAAGGCGGTTATCCCTACTTTAGGGGGACTTGGAATTTTTGCAGGTTTTATTGTGGCTACTCTCATGGGAGCTCCCGATTCTCCAGAATTAAAGTACTTTGCCGCTGCAACTATTGTCATTTTCTTTTTAGGACTAAAAGATGATATTTTGATCTTGTCGGCAAATAAGAAGTTTCTGGGTCAATTATTAGCGGCTTTTATTATTATGCACTTTGGTAATATTTACATTAATGACATGCACGGGTTTCTGGGAATTAATGAAATTCCCTATTATGCAAGTGTTTTTTTAACCATGTTTACCATTATAGTTATAACAAATGCTTTTAATTTAATTGACGGTATTGATGGATTGGCGGGAAGTTTAGGCTTTATAACCACTTTGGTTTTTGGGGTTTATTTTTATATTGCTAATGAACTGACCTATGCAGTAATGGCTATTTCACTGTCTACAGCCATTCTTGCCTTTTTAATTTATAATTTTTCTCCGGCAAAAATATTTATGGGCGATACCGGTTCCTTATTGATTGGTATAATTAATTCTATTCTGGTAATAAAATTTATAAATGTCGCTGGAGTTGAAGGTCAGGTATTTAGTTTACATGCAGCTCCGGCATTAGGCTTTGCAGTTTTAGTGGTACCTCTATTTGACACACTGCGTGTTTTTGGGTTAAGAATATTAGACAGAAGATCACCCTTTAGTCCTGATAGAATCCATGTACACCATTATTTATTAGATCTTGGATTTTCTCATAAAAAAATTACCTACTCTTTATTAGCCACAACTGTTTTATTTATAGCAACAGCATTTACTTTACGCAATTATAATTGCACCCTAGTTATAGGGTTGATTTTAGCAATGGCAACAAGTTTAATAGGAATCCTATATTTTAAAAGACAAAAATTAAAAGCAGGGTACGAAATAGAATCACAACAAAATACAATTATTACGACGCATAAAATATTCAATTTTAGCCAGGAAGCGGTGGAAGTTGAATAGGATATATTCCTTAATTTTTATAAAAAAATTTAAATCTGATGGTAACACATCAGATTTTTTTTAGCTTTGCACCCAATTGAAAATTATGTCAGACGAATTATCGATCAAACTTGAGGATGCAGCAGCTACTATGGGTAAAGCTATAAGCCATTTAGAAGCTGAACTGGTGAAAATTAGAGCAGGCAAGGCAAACCCCGTAATGCTTGAAGGCATTGTTGCTGATTATTACGGCAGCCCTACGCCGATAAGCCAGATTGCAAACATCACGACCTTGGATGCACGTACGATCTCTGTTACACCATGGGAAAAAAACATGTTGCAGGTAATAGAACGAGCGATTATTGCGGCAAACATTGGTATAAACCCACAAAATGATGGTGTAATTATTCGCTTATTTTTACCACCGCTTACTGAGGAAAGGCGTAAGGAGCTGGTGAAGAAATGTAATGCAGAAGGTGAGCAGGCTAAGGTTTCAATAAGAAATATTCGCAGAGATGCGATAGAGCAAATAAAGAAGCTGCAAAAAGACGGCGCAAGTGAAGATGAGTGTAAAGATGCAGAAGCTGCGGCACAAGTAGCGACTGATAAGTATATATCATTGGTAGAAAAACACCTTGAGGCAAAGGAAGTGGAAATAATGGCGGTGTAATCGATTACGAATTACAAATTAAAAATTATGGGAATTTTCAGCATTTAAAGGCTTCCCATTCGTAATTCGTAATTCGTAATTCTCAATTTTTAATTTCTTAAAAATGCAATCCTCCCGGGAAACATGGTTCTTATTGCTTTCAGTGCCAATCTATATTATTTTTATAGCTGCTGAAATTTTAATGAGCAACTGGGGAGAGAAAAAATTTTATACGTTAAAGGGCGTATTACAAAATGTTTACCTCACTTTAATGAATGGCTCCCTCGACTTGGTCTTACGATGGGCATTTTACGTAAGTGTATTAATGTGGAGTTATCATCAACATTTTTTTAAAATAGGAAATCCATATTTATACTGGTTCCTGCTTTTTATTTTTGAAGACTTTGCTTTTTATATAGAGCATAGAATTGACCATTACTGCAGGCTTTTTTGGGCTGTGCATTTAACGCACCATTCATCTGAAGAATTTAATTTAACTACCGGATTTCGTTCCTCCGTTTTGCAACCTGTTTATCGTTTTGTATATTTTGTTCCCATTGCATTGATGGGTTTTCACCCGCTTGATATTGTATTTATGTACTCCATTACCCAAACTTATGGGATACTTGTGCACACACAATACATCAACAAAATGCCCCGCTGGTTTGAAGCCATTTTTGTAACACCTGCGCACCATAGGGTGCATCATGCCAGCAATATTGTTTATTTAGATAAGAACATGGGGATGTGTCTTATTATCTGGGATAGGTTGTTTGGCACTTTTCAAGATGAAATACCCAATGAGCCTGTAAAATATGGTCTTACCAAACCTCTGGCTAATCCACATAACCCCATTAACCACGTATTGCATGAGTGGAAAGGCATGGCAGCAGATCTGAAGAAAAATGTATCCATCGGTACTAAAATAAAATACCTCCTGATGCCTCCAGGCTGGAGCCACGATGGCTCTACTAAAACTGCTGTACAACTCAGAAAAGAATTAAAGAAAGCTGTAGTTTAAAACAGCAGCCTACACTAATTTTACGCTATGCAAATTTTTTCTGTCTCCAGTGTTGCTGATGAAGTTGCTTTTTTTAAACTGCCCTTGAGCA
>JANXTN010000207.1 GCA_025352435.1 Ferruginibacter sp.
TGGTCTTTAAGTACTGATTACGAATTAACCATTAGGCAAAAAACCGCACAAATACCCGGTATTACAAATAATTTATGGAATGCCGGGTATTTGTGCGGTTTTTTGCCTAATGGTTAATTCGTAATCAGTACTTAAAGACCAAACTTTTTTATAATACAACCTTGCATCTATTTCAAGACCGTGGGTAAAATAACTTAATTTATTATTGTTTTGTGAGGTTTTTTGAACGTTATATCTTGGGTTATAATCAATGCTCACTTCATATTTTTTTTCTTTCTCCTTAGAAATATTTAAGGAAAAACCTGCATTGGTACTTTGTGCAAAACTCTTTTTACTATTTATAAAATCTGCAAATTTATAATACCCCACATTTGCATTTAGGTTCACTCTTGTATTTATCTTTTTTATTTTTAAGCCGCCGCCGCCATAATAATTTACCGAAAAATTACCATTGGTGTTTATGGGTTGTGTGGTTGTTCTTCCATTGGTTTTATCAATAATTCTATTATTGGTTATTGCGTTTTGTGTAAGACTTACATTAAATCCTTGATAAATAAAAATGTCTTTAATAAAATTATAAGCATTGTTATTTATGCTAAAATTATTTGAAAAAGCAGGCTTTAAATCAGGGTTGCCAAGGATTTGGTTAAACTGATCATTGTTGTTTCTTAAAGGTTGCAATTGGTCAATTGTTGGTTGTCTTGTACTTCCATTATAATTAATACTTATGCTGTGATTGGATTTGTAAGTATAGCTCATTCTTGCAGAAGGAAAAAAGTTGGTGAAATTTCTGCTGTACGTTTTATTAAGTGTAATGTCCTTTAAATCAAAATTGATAAAACTCACTCCGCTTCCTACATTTATTTTAAATTTTTTGTAAGAATAATTAATTTTTGCAGAAGGAATATTCTGCGTAATGTTTTGCTTAAATCTATTGGATAGCGTATCTACTTTTGTATCGTATTTGGCAGAAGCATTTGTATATTCAAAAGTGTTTTGCCCATTTGTACCATTGTTTAAACTTATTTGGTACCCTAACTCCAGCGAATATTTTTTACTCAACGGTTCTGTATAAACAATTTTTGTACTTAAATTATTTGTAGCCTTATCATAATCCTTCATTTGATTTACATTCGGTAAGGGTATAAAAAAACTGTTTAAAGTATCAGATCTTAAAAAAGTTTTTCCTTCGCTTTCAAGTAAGTTAAGGTCAACAGAAAGAGAAAGTGTTCTTCTCGCTTTTTTAAATTTATGTTTAAAAACCGCATTACCCGAGTAGGCTTGCTTATCGCTGTTAGTGGTTAAAAACCTGTTAGAGCCATTCTTAAAGGTACCCGATCCTCCGGTGGTAAGAGCGTTTCTTCGTTCGCTGCTTTGCGTATTGTAAAAATTACCGTTTGCAGTTATTTTTACGCTATTGTTAGAGTCTATTTTAAGATCGTAAATGCCTTTCAGTTTTACGTTGTTTCTATTAATGTTGGTAAAAACATTGCTGTTTTCATTTAAAGTAGAATCGCCAATTTGTGTTTGAGTAAAAGTTTGCTGTGTATTGCTGTAGCGTTGGCTATTATACCTTGGCGCAAAATTTACATTGCTTTTTTCATTCCATTTATTACTGTATTGTACGCCGCCGTTTAAATTAGTTATAAAGCCATTTCTTGCATCAATGTATGGTTCGCCATCAGAGGATCTATTGTTTGAATAATAAGTGTTGCCACTTTCTTCATCAAAAGTTACATCTGCATTGCTATTACCAAACTTTTCTTCATCCTGCCAGCTCAACCCATCCTGTCCTGTATTTCCGTTTAATAAAAATCCGGTAATTTTTCTCTTGCCTTTAAATGAACTCAACAGAATATTGTCATTATACCTGGTGTCTATGTTTTTTTGTGGTCCACCTGCAAGGTCTATCTTACCAAAATATCCTTTCTTTTTATCTTCCTTCAATTTAAGGTTGATGGTCTTTTGTGTCTTTCCATCATCAATACCTGTAAATTCACTTTGCTCGCTTTTTTTATCAAAAACCTGTACTTCTTTTACGGCACCAGCTCGTAAATTTTTTACTGCCATACCGGGGTCATCCCCAAAAAATTCTTCACCATCTACCAATACTTTTTCCACTGTTTGTCCCATTGCTTTTATTTGTCCGTTTTTATCTACCTGTATGCCGGGCATTTTTTTTAGCAATTCCTCTACGTTTGCATTGGCACTTACTTTAAAACTGTCTGCGGTATATATGGTGGTATCTCCTTTTATTCTGATTGGGTTTCCGCTTTTTACAAGTACTGCTTCCAGCAATTTACTTTTTGGTGTAAGCGCAATGAGGGCAAGTGTTTCGTTGGTTGATTTTATTTCAATATCATCTACAAAATCTCCAAAATTTGGATGTGTTACAGATAAAATATATTTACCCGGCTCCACATCTTTCAAAGAGTACGATCCATCTTCTTTAACTCTTGTAAAATTGCTTATGACAGAGTCTTTCGCTGTAAGCACGATTACGACTGCATTTTTGAGACTTGCCTTGGTAGAAGTATCTTTTATAAAACCTGACACTTCAATTTTTTGAGCTGTTGTAATAAGGAAAAAAATACAGAGGAATACAAACAGTAAAATTTTTTTAAACATGTAGTTAGTTTTCTTTTGGTACAGAGATATTACAAATTTGTTTCATAAAGTCTTTAGAACAAACTAACATATCTTAAATTTATGTTAACCAAATATTATACAAACGGTTTAACTTGTCGTTAAATGGGATACGAAGACAGTAATTTTATTGACAGTACAAAAATGGTGTGGAATTATTCTTTATTCACAGACGAGGATGTACAATTTTTTGCTGAGGGGAAACATTTTTATGTCCATCAAAAATTTGGAAGCCATAAAATAAATGTGCTGAATACAGAAGGGTTTTATTTTGCAGTATGGGCTCCAAATGCAACAGAAGTATGTGTTATTGGAGAATTTAACGGGTGGAAAAAAAACCTGCATCCGTTGTATGTAAGGCTTGATAAATCTGGTATTTGGGAAGGATTTATACCATACCTCACAGAAAATATTTTATACAAATACCAGATTACAGGCTTTGAAGGAGCCGAAACTTTTAAGGCTGATCCTTATGCTATTTATTCAGAATTAAGACCGGGCACAGCTTCTAAAACAAAGCGACTAAATTATAATTGGAGTGATGGCGATTGGATGGAGCATAGAAAAAAACACAATTCCCTGCATTCACCTTGGAGTGTTTATGAACTACACCTTGGTAGCTGGATGCGGCCAAAAAAAGATGAGCCGAATCTTTTCAATTCTTACAGAGATACTACGGAAAGATTGGTGCCTTATGTAAAGCAGATGGGCTTTACGCATGTAGAGTTTATGCCCGTTACTGAATATCCTTATGACGGTAGCTGGGGTTACCAATGCACAGGTTTTTTCGCCGCTACTTCACGCTATGGAAATCCCGAAGATTTTATGCACTTAATAAATGAACTGCATAAAAATAATATTGGGGTAATTCTCGATTGGGTTCCCTCGCATTTTCCAAGCGATGCGCATGGCCTGTATAAATTTGATGGTACCCATACCTATGAATATGCAGATATGCGTAAAGGTTTTCACAAAGACTGGAACAGTTACATATTTAATTATAAAAGGGGAGAAGTGCGGTCTTTCCTGCTGAGCAGCGCACACTTTTGGTTGCAATATTTTCACATTGATGGTATAAGGGTTGACGCTGTAAATTCCATTATCAGGCTTGATTTTTCGAGAGGGGAAGGAGAATGGGAACCCAATGAAAAAGGCGGAAACGATAATGAAGAAGCAATTTCTTTTTTGCAGGATTTTAATAGTATGGTTTACAGGGAATTCCAAGATGTGCAAACCATCGCAGAAGAAGCAAGCGATTGGTCAGGCATTACGTTATCTACCTCTAAAAATGGTTTGGGTTTCGGCATGAAGTGGATGATGGGATGGATGCACGATTCCTTTAAATATTTTAAAAAGAAATGGTACCAAAGGGCCGCTGCGCAAAACGATTTCACCTTTAGCATGATGTATTTTTATGATGAAAAATTTATGTTGCCGCTAAGCCACGATGAAATTGTACATGGCAAAAGCCCTATGATTTATAAAATGCCGGGCAACGAATTTCAGCAGTTTGCAAACCTCCGTTTATTGTACACATATATGTATACACACCCGGGTGCAAAGTTATTGTTTATGGGCAATGAGTTTGCGCAGACAAATGAATGGAATTACGACAGCGAACTGCAATGGGAATTGTTACAATTTGCACCTCATAACGGCATGCAGGCGTGTGTAAGAAATCTAAATCACCTTTACAAAAATTTACCTGCGCTCCATGAATATCAGTTCGATAAAAAAGGATTTAACTGGGAAGATCTTTCAAAACCACAGGATGGAATTATTGTTTACAGAAGAAAAGCCAAGGACAAAAAGAATGATGTAGTCATTATTCTAAACATGATAGACTATGCGCACGACGCAAAAACAATAGAAATAAAAGGTAAGAGTAACTGGACGGAAATACACAATTCAGACGATGTGTCATATTGGGGAAGTGGAAATTACACTAATGAAAACATAATATGTGAAAGCGTTGATAAAAAGAAAAAATTATACAAAATAAATATACGGATTAATGCGTTTAGTGCTGTAGTGCTTCAATAAAGGAATAAAACTTGCACTACCATTACTATGAAAAAGATACTGGTAATTTTTTTTCTCTCTGCCATTCAACAGGCATCAGCAAATAATCTTTCTGACAGTTCTGACTTTTATTATTCGAAAGGGATAAGCGAAAAAAATGAAAAGCGTTTTTTAACGGCTTCAACTAATTTTGAAAAAGCGATATCTTTTAATAAGAGCTATACTGAAGCATATATTGAAAATGGATATGCTAATAAAGAAATGAGGAAAACAGATCAGGCGAAAGCAAATTTTTTAAAAGCATATGAACTGCAGCCAAATAACGTCCAAATTATTAAGGAACTTACAAGCTTGTATTTCGATTATCGCCAATGGGATAAGGCTGCGGAGTTTGCAAACAAATGTGCTGCCTGCGAAAATCCTGAGCGTGTCATCGGCTTATGCCATTATGAAACGGAAAATTATGTGGCAGCAGAAAAGTTTTTGTTAAAAGCCGTAGCTAAAAATCCTGAAGATGCACAGGTAAATTATACCTTAGGAAGAACCTATATGGAAACGGAAATGTACAAAAAAGCGGTTCCATTTTTTGAAAAAGCTGCTGCTTTGAATCCTGAAAAAAATGCTTGGGCTTACGAACTCGGCTTACTTTATTACAACAATAATAATTATAGAAGTGCAGTGTCGGCCTTTGAAACTGCGGCAAAAAATGGGTATGCCGCTACCAATGATTTTAATGAAAATTATGGGTATGCGTTGCTCTATAGCGGACAGTATGCAAAAGGCGAAGAAAAACTGTTAAGTATCTATCAAAAAAAGGGTAACAAGGAAATGCTGAGAGATCTTGCACAGATTTTATACGAACAAAAACAATATGATCATTCACTTGATTATTGCCAAAAATTATTAGAGGCTGACCCAAAAGATTCGAAGGCTTTGTACCAGGCAGGTTTAACTTTTCAAAAAATGGGGCAAAAAGAAAAAGGACAGGGAATGTGTGATAAAGCAATTGAAATGGACCCATCGCTTGCCTCAAAAAGAACCAAATCAATGGATATGAGCGGCGCTTTATAAAATTATTTAAATAAAAAATATAAAACCCTGAAAACTTCAAAACGTAATCCCTCGAAAGAGGGGTTTTTAGTTCATCATTAAAACGTTTACACTTCTTTGTAAAATATTAAAAGCAATTTCTGCCATTAGGTTTTCTTTATCAAGTGTTGGGTTCACTTCCGTAATTTCAAAGCAGCAAATTTTTCGGTTTTGCATAAACTTACTTATTAAATCCTCTGCCTCCCTTTCTTTGAGGCCATTACTTACAGGAGTGCCTGTACCTCTGGAAATAGCTGCGTCTAAACTATCTACATCGAAACTTACATAAATATCAGTACAGTCACTCAGGTGGCGCAGAACTTTCCGGCTCACACTTTCTACACCATTTCTTCGCACTTCTGCAGTTGTAATTACCTTCATTCCGTGCTTTTCTATTAAATGCTTTTCTTCTTTTTCATAATCTCTCAAAGCAATAAACACAATATCTTCCGGTAAAACTTTTTGTGGTATTTTTCCGATGTTTTTTAGTTGGGTCCACAGATTTGCAGTTTTTTCATCAAGTTCGTGCACAGCACATTCCAAGTTATCATCAGCAATGGCTGTCGATAATGGCATGCCATGTAAATTGCCCGTGGGCGTCGTATATGGCGTATGCAAATCTGAGTGGGCATCAATCCAAATTATTCCTAATTTGCTTTTAGGTTTTGCAATTTTAATCCCTGCAATAGTTCCACCTGCATTGCTGTGATCGCCACTTAATACAACAGGAAAAAAATTGGCTTTTATACTTTCACTTACAGATTTGCTGATGCGTTCGTACATGGTAAGCACACCATGTATCCTTTTGGCATAAGGCGATTTGATCGGTTCAAAAAGTAAGTTATTTTCAACTTCAATTTTTTCGGAAGGAAAATGAACAAAAAAGTTGCTCATGAAATCAAGGGCGGCAATTTTTACAGCATCTATTCCTAACGATGCACCCCTAGTGCCCGCACCAATTTCCGATGGAACTTCAATAATTTTAATATTTTTCATAATGCCGTTATTTTTGGAGCAATTAAAAAAACTAGCTCACGCTTAGTTCTCTTGAAAGGAGACAGTATTCAGGACTTTAAATCTTGTAAACATATCTTCACTGTACCATTTTTGTTGTCTCGTTTTTTGAATGACTTCTGCATGTTCTTTCATTCCATATGCAAAATTTTTCATAGCAATTTTGCTTTCCCATATACTGAAAGTAGCCTGTTTCACCCATGGTATTTCGCCAACACCATAGGAGGTTATAAACCCTTCGGCTTTTACCATTTTAGCAGCTACAGGTGCAACGTTTTGCCAAAAGTATTTTAATTTGTTTAATTTAATCGTCGCTCTTGTAATCACAGCAATTTTTCCTTCATAGTCAGATTTAGGAGAAAGATTTCCAAAAGGCTTCTTACCGTCCCAAAAACCATGGCCTTCAATGGGCTCTAATAAATAACAAGTCGCTTTACAGCTAAATGTTTTAAACCATTTTGCGACAAATGTTCCATACAAATTTTCTATTGATACAAGTTGTCTCTCGTCTGAGTGAGCAGCCATTATAGCCCATTGGTGAAGATCAGGCATTTTATCAAAAGTGCCGTTTTTACCTGTACCCATTAATTTGTAAAAAGAAATGCTTTTGCGCAAACTCAATGGCAACCGTAGAATTGCCATCGCCAAAAATGCAAAAGGAATAAAACGGGTAGGATATTTAATAATGGTAAGCGATACATGCATGCATTGGCAAGATAAAGAAAACCTTGTTCGAGAAAAAACCGCAAAAGAAAATTACCTTACCTAAATAAGAAAATCCCACCGAAGCGGGATTTTGTATGAAAATTTTAACCAATTAAAACTGTTCCAGTTTACTAAAGAAAAAATTACCTTCAACAGCAGCATTTTCATCACTGTCGCTTCCATGCACAGCATTTTCTCCAATAGATGTAGCATATTTTTTTCTGATGGTTCCTTCTTCCGCATTTGCAGGATTAGTAGCACCGATTAATTTGCGGAAATCTTCAACCGCATTTTCTTTTTCAAGAATAGCAGCTGTGATTGGGCCACGACTCATAAACTCAACCAACTCACCATAAAAAGGACGTTCTTTGTGAATAGCATAAAATTCACCTGCTTTTGCTTCGCTAAGGTGAGTCATTTTCATTGCGACAATACGGAATCCCGCCGCATTGATCATTTCTAAAATTCCTCCTGTATGACCGTTTTGTGTGGCATCAGGTTTTATCATTGTAAAAGTTCTGTCAGTCATTATCTGTTTTTTGCGCAAAAGTAATTAAAACAATACTTAACAATAATAATTTGTTGAAGATAAGTATACTTCACTTGTTTATCGTCCTATTCACATAAAAAAGAATTGCTTTTTGGCGTGGTGTTGCAAATACCAAGTATACCGAGAGCATTAACGATGTTTTTACTTACTTTTGCGCCGCCTTTATGCAGAAAATTGAAAATTTATTCGAACAACTTACCAGCCCTAAAAAAGTGGTAATAACTATGCACCAGAAACCTGATGGTGATGCAATGGGCTCCACACTTGGATTATACCACTTTCTTTTGCAGTTTGGTCATAAAGTAACTGTTATTTCTCCAACCAACTGGGCTTCGTTTATCGGATGGATGCCGGGTGTGGACAAAGTATTGGATTATGAGCGGCAAACGGATGCCGGAAATGAATTGATTAAAAATGCAGATTGGATATTTTGTCTCGATTTTAATACGCTCAGCAGAACGAAGAGAATGGAAGAGGCATTAGAGAATGCTCTAAATGAAAGAATTTTAATTGATCACCACCAGGAACCACAGGTTGATAAATTTGCATATGGCATTAGCAATACCGCAAAAAGTAGTACTTGTGAAATGGTGTACGATTTTATTATCGACTCAGGAAATGCAAATAAAATATCCACTGAAGTTGCTCAATGTTTGTATGCAGGTGTCATGACAGACACCGGATCATTCAGATTTCCGGGAACCACAGCAAGTGTTCATAGAATGGTTGCTCATTTAAAAGACTTGGGCTTAGTTCATGCACCCATTCATGAGGCCCTGTTCGATAATGGTAGTGAAGCAAGATTGCGGTTTATAGGAAATGTGTTATTAAATAGGATGGAGGTTTTTTATGAATACAATACTGCATTAATTTCTATACCCCAACAGGATTTGATAAAATTCGATGTTAAAACAGGAGATACGGAAGGACTTGTAAATTATCCATTAAGCATTGTAGGAATTAAACTGGCAGCAATCATAATTGACAGGGGAGAAGAAAGAAAATGTTCTTTTAGAAGCAAAGGTGAGTTTGATGTAAATACCTTTGCTAGAACCTATTTTAATGGCGGCGGGCATTTCAATGCAGCAGGCGGGGCTACAAATGATACGCTTGAAAAAGCTGTTGATGATTTTAAAACAGCTATGATGAACCATAAAAAAGAATTAAGTACTTATACATTTTAAAATAAACAAAACAAAAAATGAAAAAAAACGCATATTTATTATTGATGGCAGCTGTGCTTTTCACTGCCTGTAATTCTCCTTATAAAAAAGGTGATGAAGGAATGGAATACAAAATTATTGCTGATGGAAAGGGAGAAACATTGAAGCCAGGACAATTTATTGAATTTCATTTTACATCAGTTTATAACAACGGTAAAAAAGACTCTATCTTAAACAGCACAAGAGACTTGGGTGGAGCACAAATCATCACCTTTGATTCTACAAATTTGCCTCCTGCATATTTTAAATTATTTAAGCAGTTAAAAAAAGGTGATAGCCTTTCAACAAAAATGCTAACTGATACAGTATTTAAAAAACAACCGGAAGCAATGCCGCCGTTTATGAAAAAAGGAAATTATCTGTACACCAACATAAGAATCATCAATGTGTATAAAACACAGGAAGAAGCTGATAAAGCAAGACAGGCTAACATGGCTGCACAAGAAGTAACAGGCAAGCAAAAAGCTGCAGCTCAACTTTTAAAAGACGATAGGGTGCTAGCAGAATATTTTGCGAAGAACAACATTAAAGCTACTAAAACGGAGAAGGGTGCTTATGTAGAAATTCTTCAACCGGGTACGGGTAAAAATCTTGATACTTCGGTAATTACTAAAATAAAATATACAGGTAAAACACTTGCAGGGAAAATGTTTGATTCCAATGTTGACCCATCCAAAGGGCATTTAGATCCACTTTCTGTAAACTTGACAAACGATATGTCATTAGGCGGAGGCGTGATACCGGGTATGAGCGATGGTTTAAAATTAATGAACAAAGGAACAAAGGCTAAAATCTACATTCCTTCAAGCCTTGCATACGGCGCAGCGGGTGCAGGTGGTGATATCGGACCAAATGAAAATTTAGTTTTTGAAGTTGAAGTGTTGGATATTCTTACAAAAGCACAGGCTGCTGCAGATGTAGCTGCTCAACAGAAAAAATTTCAAGAAATGCAAAAAAGATATACTGACAGCTTAACAAAAGCAAACCCTGAAGCAGCAAAGCAAATGCAACAACAGCAAATGCAGCGACAAATGCAACAGCAAGGACAAAATCCTAGATAAGACAAAATCATTCTTTCAAAAGCAGCTCTTTTTTTGAGCTGCTTTTTTTATGCATTCCGGTATTGATCGTACAATGTAATTGCCTCCACTGCTTCTTTTACATCGTGTACTCTCAAAATATTTGCCCCGTTATGTAATGCTAAAGTATTTAAAACGGTTGTCCCATTTAAAGCTTCGTTTGGAGAAATATTTAGAGTTTTGTAAATTGTACTTTTTCGAGATAAACCTGCGAGGATAGGACAATCCAGCATTTTAAAAACAGACAAATGTTTTAATAAATAAATATTTTGTGCAGCATTTTTTGCGAAGCCAAATCCAGGGTCAATAATTACATCTTTAATTCCTGCTGCTCTGCACTCGTTCACTTTCGCAACGAAATAATCCAGCATTTCTTTAATGATGTCCTTGTACTGATTTTGCTCCTTCATATTTTCAGGAGTGCCTTTCATGTGCATACATACATAAGGAACCTTTAAGTTCGCAACTGTCGTTATCATATTCTTATCCAGTTCACCTGCACTCACATCATTAACCATAGATGCTCCTGCAGCAACAGCTCCACTTGCTACCTCACTGTGAAATGTATCTACAGAAATTATTGCTTCTTGAAAATGCTCCTTTATCATTTCTATTACAGGTATAACCCTTTGCAATTCGGTTTCCACGGTAATCGTAGCACTTCCGGGCTTCGTACTTTGTCCGCCAATATCTAAAATAGCAGCGCCATCATTCAACATTGTTGTTACAAGTTGTAAAATACCGTTTAACCCATTGTCTAAATCTCCCTTGTAAAAAGAATCATGCGTAGCATTTATAATTCCCATAACAATTGGTTTTTTTGTAGATATTAATTTTCCTTTACAGTTGAGTGATAACATTGCGGCAGTAATTGTATTTTTGAAGCTATACACAAATATGCTGAATAAAAACGGGCCAATGACTACAGATGAACAATATGACAAAGTAATTGATACCTGCAGAAAAACATTTCTTAAAAAAACTGCTGACTACGGAACCTCTTGGAGGGTTTACAGAACTATCTCTGTGGCGGATCAAATCTATATCAAAGCAAAACGCATAAGAAATATACAGGAAGGAATTGTACAGAAAATTAATGATGACATAAAAAGTGAATTCGCAGGAATATTAAATTATGCGATCATTGGCTTAATTCAATTAGATATAAGCAATGATGACCCTGAAGACTTAGATGAAACAATTGTAGAAGAGTTTTATGATAAAAAAGCTGCTTTGGCCAAGGCTTTAATGAAAGATAAAAATCATGATTACGGCGAGGCTTGGCGAGAAATGAGCCAGGAAAGTTTTGTAGATCTTTCTCTTGCAAAAGTTTTAAGAATTAAACAAATCATAGGAAACAAAGGGGTTACGCTTGTGAGTGAGGGTGTAGATGCTAACCTCTTTGATATTTTAAATTATGCAGTATTTGGATTGATATTAATTTCGGAAGGCGAACATTAAAAATTATTCTGAATGAAAGTCTTTGTTACTGTTGCACGAATTTTTACGGGATTATTATTTATTTTTTCAGGATTAGTAAAGGCAATTGATCCAAAAGGGCTTGCATTTAAAATGCAGGAGTTTTTTGAAGCATGGAGTGGCAGCGGTTTTATTA
>JANXTN010000209.1 GCA_025352435.1 Ferruginibacter sp.
AAACCCAACAGGGCGATTTCTGATTTGGTAAGAACGATAAAATCAAATTCATCATCTTTTTTGAAAGATAAAAATCTTATAAAAGACTTTTCTTGGCAAGAAGGTTTTGGTGCTTTTTCATATTCAAAGTCACAAGCGAAAAACGTAATTGATTATGTTTTTAACCAAGCAGAACATCATAAACATAAAAGTTTTAGAGAAGAGTATGTAGAGTTTTTAAATAAGTTTGAAATTAATTATGATGAGAAGTATTTGTTTGAATTTTATCAGTAGGCTTGAGTCGGCCAATTTAGAGGACATGTCGCTCCTACGGAGCTTAAAAAAGCTGTGATTTGTTTGTTACTGGTATGGCGCTCCTACGAAGCTTAATAGAAAGATGAAATTATATTCAATACTTTATGAACCGACATTTGAGCATTGAAAATTGAATATTGAGCGTTACTTAATAGAAACTAAAATTCCAACGAGCCCAAAAAATGGCAAAAACTAACAAAGAGGATTACAAACACAGCGATAGCGGCATAGGCGGGCAATATAAAACTTGGTTTTTGGATTATGCCAGCTATGTTATTTTGGAGAGGGCTGTTCCTGCAATTGAGGATGGATTAAAACCTGTGCAACGTAGAATTTTACATTCTATGAAAGAGATGGATGATGGGCGTTTCAATAAGGTTGCAAATATTATTGGGCAAAGTATGCAATATCATCCACATGGAGATGCGAGTATTGGCGATGCTTTAGTGAATATGGGGCAAAAGGATTTACTTATTGAAACACAAGGAAATTGGGGCGATGTAAGAACCGGAGATGATGCGGCTGCGCCAAGATACATTGAGGCCAGACTTAGCAAGTTTGCTTTAGAAGTTGCTTTTAACGCAAAGACGACGAACAACCAACTGAGTTACGACGGGAGAAAAAACGAACCGGTAACGCTCCCAATGAAATTTCCTTTGTTGCTTGCGCAAGGCGCAGAAGGAATTGCTGTTGGGCTGGCAACTAAAATATTACCACACAATTTTTGTGAATTAATTGATGCCTCTATTAAATATCTGAGAGGGAAGAAATTTGAATTGTTACCCGACTTTCTAACTGGTGGAATAATGGACGCTACCAATTACAATGAAGGTAAGCGAGGAGGAAAGATCAGAGTTAGGGCAATTATTGAAGAGCAGGACAAGAAGACACTTGTAATTAAAAATGTTCCATTTGGTGTAACAACAACCAGCCTCATGGAAAGCATTGTAAAAGCTAACGACCAGGGGAAAATTAAAATAAAAAAGGTTACAGATCTTACGGCGGCGGATATTGAAATAGTTATTGAACTAGCGGCAGGAATATCTTCAGATATTACTATCGATGCTTTATACGCTTTTACTGATTGTGAAGTAGGTATTTCACCCAATGCCTGCGTTATTGAAAAGAACAAGCCAGTATTTTTAACGGTAACAGAATTGCTCAAATCCTCCGCAGAGAATACAAAAGTACTTTTGCTGCGTGAACTTGAAATAAAACTCGCTGAGTTACAGGAAAAATGGCACTACACTTCTTTGGAAAAAATATTCTTTGAAGAAAAAATTTACAAGGAATTAGAAAAGAAACATGAAACCTGGGAAAAAGTATTAGATGCAATTGACAAGGCTTTTGCACCATTTAAAAAGTTGCTCCGAAGAGAAATTACCAAGGAAGATATTATAAAACTCACAGAGAAACCAGTAAGAAGAATATACAGATTAGATATCGACGAATTAAACCAGCAGATAAAAAATATTGAGACAGACATAAAAAGCATTCAACATGATATTGCAAACCTTACAGATTTTGCGGTGGCATATTATGAAAATCTGTTGAAGAAATTTGGAAAGGGTAGAGAAAGAAAAACAGAAATAAAACCTTTCGATACCATACAGGCAAAGTCTGTAGCTATTGCCAACATTAAGTTGTATGCAAATTTTGCTGATGGATTTATCGGTACTTCGCTAAAAAAAGATGAATACATTGGTGAGGTTTCAGATTTGGATGATATAATCGCTTTCACAAAAACGGGTATTATGAAAGTAGTGAGGGTTTCTGAAAAAACCTTTATCGGAAAAGATATTATTCATGCAGCTGTTTTTCAAAAAGCAGATGAAAGAACGACTTACAATGTTGTTTACGTGGATGGAAAAACTGGGACGAGCTTTGCAAAAAGATTTAATGTAACGGGTATCACAAGAGAAAAGGAATATGATATTACCAAAGGATCAGATAAAAGTAAGGTTCATTATTTTAGTACCAATGCAAATGGAGAGGCGGAAGTAGTAAAGATCATTTTGAGTCCAAATTGCTCAGCTAAGAAAAAGGAATTTGATTTCTATTTTGAGGAATTGGAAATAAAAGGCAGAGGTGCCATGGGAAATACTGTCACCAAATATCCCATCAAAACAATTCGGTTTAAAGAAGCCGGCAAGTCAACACTGGATGCAAAAAAACTTTGGTTTGATACGAAGTTTGGTAGATTAAACAGCGAAGAAAAAGGAAACTATTTAGGCAAATTTGAGGCTGAAGATAGGCTGGTGGTTTTTCACAATGATGGGAATTATGAAATTATAGACCAGGAACTTACGCAGCGATTTGAACCTGAGAAGATCATGTTGCTGGAAAAATTTGAGGCAGATAAAATAATAACTGCAGTATATTTTGATGCCGACAAACTGCAATACAATGTGAAGCGCTTCAAAATAGAAACTACCACATTGCACAGCAAATTCTACTTTATAAAAGAGGGCAAGAACAATGCATTGACAGCCGTGTCATCAAACGAAAATGCAGTATTAAATGTAAAAACCGGAAAGGGTCAGCAGATAAACAATGTGAAGTTTAAAATAGACAAACTCGTTGAGATTATGGGATGGAAAGCAGTAGGAGCAAAGCTTATAGACTTTAATAAAAATATTGAAATGGAATGGGTCTCTGCAAAGGACGACAATCCGCAACAGGATTTATTTGGATAAAATAAAAAAGACGCATTTGCTGCGTCTTTTTTATTTAGAAGTTATCTCATAATATATATGAGCCAACTCTTCCATTGGAGCCTGCAAAGAAAACAACATTTCCCGTAGGCGACTTTCTGCAGACGTGAAAACCTTCTGTGCTAATTGAAGTAAATTCTTTGCCATCATTTCTTGAAATGTCTATGCCGTTTAAACCACAGGTGATCCATGTTTTCTGCTTTACAAATTCAATACAACTTCTATAACCTAACGGAGGAGTTACAGGTGCTTTCCAAGTTTTTCCGGCATCATAAGTTATAAAACAATTTTTATCTTTAATATCTTTAAGATTAAAATTACCGCCGACGATAATAAACATTTTTCTGTTTTTGTAAGCCACTGAATTGGCTCCTGTACTTTCTTTCCCTTGGATAATCGGCAGTAGCATTTTTTTATTTTGTAAAAAAAGATGTGATGCAGTTCCGCCACTAATAAATATTGATTTATCATTTTTTAATATTCTAACATTTGTGCCACTACTTGCAAAACATGCTTCCCCACTGTCAGCTATAGGTCTGTTTGCAAAAGGTACATCCTGCCATGTTTCTCCGGCGTCATTAGTTCTAGCAACAAAAAATTTTCCCCTAATCGGATCGCCAATTACGACGCCATTCTTTCCATTAAAATCCATTGCATCTAAAAACATTCCTTTGTCCGTATTGGTATAAACAACTTTCCATGATTTACCTGCATTGCTTGTTTTTAAAATATACGAGGGTTCATCAACAGCCATTATAATCGCTGTGCTGTCGTTGAACGCCTCAATATCTCTGAAATCTCTTTTTTCGTAACCCTGAATGACCATCCATTTCCAAGTGGTGCCTCCATCAACGCTCAAACCAACCGTGCCACTGCTTCCGCTTACCCATACGGTTTTATCTGAGACAACGCTTAACCCTCGTAAAGAAGTTTTAGTACCTGCGGTTAAAACTTTTACAGACTGAGCTTGTAACAAGAGAGAATATATAATAAACGACAAAGTGAAAAATATCCTTTTCATAAAGATTTTTAAAGGGTTAAAATACCTGACTACAATGTGAACGCACCGCATATGTAATAT
The DNA here is from genome assembly GCA_025352435.1 of Ferruginibacter sp. Lineage (GTDB taxonomy): Bacteria > Bacteroidota > Bacteroidia > Chitinophagales > Chitinophagaceae > Ferruginibacter. Next base: position 4,090 of record JANXTN010000209.1, read on the forward strand.
TGTTTAATTACTTTTGAAATAAGTGATTTAAAAATAATAAAACCAATTGGTTAATGAGTTATAATTATCTACCGCTAGATAGACAACATACAAATTTTCAACAAATAAAAAATCTGTTGGCATATGATCAAATGGTTTCTATAACGTTTGATGCACACGAAAGAATACTGAAATGCAGAGAATATTTAGATAAGAAAATGAAGGAAAAGGATGCCGTTTTTTATGGCATTAATACCGGTTTTGGTTTTTTGCAAAATGTACAGATAGATGACGACCAGCTGAGTGAATTACAAAGCAATTTATTGAAGTCGCATGCATGTGGGTTGGGAGATGAAGTGCCTCATGAAATTGTGAAACTTATGATCATGCTAAAAATTAAGTCCTTAAGCTACGGTCATTCGGGTGTGCAGATAGACACCGTAAAAAGATTGATGGATATGTACAATGCTAAAATGTATCCGGTCATTTATACTCAAGGTTCGCTAGGTGCCTCCGGTGATTTGGCGCCATTAAGCCACTTAAGTTTGCCGTTAATTGGATTAGGAGAGGTTGATTTAGAAGGTCAAAGAATGACATCCGAAGAAGCTCTTAATAAACTTGATTGGCAGCCGATTAATTTACAAAGCAAAGAAGGATTGGCATTAATAAACGGAACTCAGTTTATGAGTGCTTACGGACTTTTTAATTTAATACAGGCAGAAAGACTTTTGGAATGGGCAGATATTATTGCAGCCATCAGTTTTGATGCCTTTAATTGTATTACGGAGCCTTTTAATGAAGCAATTCATGCCGTTCGTCCGCATGTAGGACAGGGGAGAGTTGCGGCCAGACTGAGAGAATTATTGGCGGGAAGTGAGATAGCCTCACAAAAAAAACAACAGGTACAAGATCCATATTCATTCAGATGTATTCCTCAGGTGCATGGTGCCTCTTACGATACGGTTGAGTATGTGAAAAATATTTTTATAATAGAAATAAATTCTGTTACTGACAATCCTAATATTTTTCCAAACGAGGATTTAATTGTGGGGGGTGGAAATTTCCATGGGCAACCTTTGGCATTAGCGGCAGATTTTTTAGCAATTGCTATGAGTGAAATTGCAAGCGTAAGTGAGCGGAGGATTTATCAACTTATCAGCGGGCAGCGTGGGCTTTCGCCATTTCTTATAAAAAATTCCGGGCTCAATTCAGGCATGATGATCATACAATATACAGCTGCTGGTATTGTAAGTGAAAACAAACAATTGTGTACCCCTTCCTCTGTAGATTCAATACCTTCAAGCAATAACCAGGAAGACCATGTGAGCATGGGTGCAAATGGGGCTGTAAAATGTAAAAGATTATTGGATAATGTAGAGAAGGTATTAGCCATTGAATTACTCACTGCAGTGCAGGCATTGGAATTCAGAAGACCATTAAAAACGTCTCCGGTTTTAGAAAAGATTAGAGCTGAATTCAGAAAAGACGTGAGCTTTAATGATGCTGATAGAGTAATGAGAGACGATATTTTAAAGGCAATTCAATTTATAAGGACTTTCGCTGAGAAATAAGAATAAAGATTTATGCTGATGCATTAAGAATCATTACAAATAATAATTTAAGGAAGTCATTTGTGAAACTGATATAACACGTATTAAAAAGTGATTACCGAAAAAAAAATAGTTGCTGTCAAAGAGGAAATAAAAAGATTATCCAATTTACTTGATGAACAATATGCAGCAGAATTTAATTTTAGAAATCATTGTTATTTAAGAATTGCTTACGATAATTCAGTAACTAATAAATGGGATAATGTAATAGAAAAACCTTTTATCAAAAATGCAGATAAGGCAGAACTAAATCTTGTTTTATCTTTTTTAAATAAATATCTACTGGACAAAGACTTACTCGCCTTACACAATAAAATAAGCTTAGGATTTAGAAAAATTAAAAATAATTCGTAATTTTTTAGGCTTTTGATTTTCTTTAAGTTTCATTTAAACAATTTTATTTTTTCTTGCATAGCTATCACTATATCGTTATTGCATAAGTTACCTAAACTGCCTTCATGGGTATGGTTCAGCGATCGGGAAAGGTCATACGAAAAAGTTTTATTATCAATATCATTCCCTACTGTTCTATATGCATCTCTAAATGGTATTCCTTTTTTTACCAAGTCATTTACAGCTTCCACACTAAATAGATAAGTGTATTTTTCATCTAGTAAAATGCCCTCATTAATTTTTATTTGCGGCAAAACAATCAGCAAAATTTCCAGACAATCTTTCAAAGAAGAAATTTGTGGAAACAGTACTTCCTTGGTAAGCTGCACATCTCTGTGATAGCCGGTTGGCATATTAGTAAGCATTAATGTAAGTGTGTTTGGTGCTCCTTGAATAATGTTTGTTTTAGAACGTATCAACTCAAAGACATCAGGATTTTTTTTGTGCGGCATAATGCTGCTACCCGTTGTAACTGCTTCAGGGAAAGAGATAAAAGAATGATTTTGATTTACATACAAACACACATCGGCAGCCAGTTTATTCAAAGTCGCAGCAAT
>JANXTN010000265.1 GCA_025352435.1 Ferruginibacter sp.
AAACCATCTACTAAAAACAGATGGTTTTTTGTTTTTAAGCATCCTTATAGAAGTACTTCTACAATAAAAAATTGAATAAGATTTTATATTTGTTATAATTAAATTACAACACATCTGCATTTATTTCTGGAATGAAAGATGGTCATTTCATTAAATTAAATAATACTTTTTCGCAATTAATTTTCCTTTAAATGATACCTAAAAAAAAATCCGATTCTAAAGAAAAAAATGAAGATTCTTTTAAAGGGGGAATGTATAAATCTCTGATAGAAAATTCCAACTCTGCTATTTTTTTAAGTACTCCTAATGGGAATATAGAAGAGGTAAACAGTGCTGCGGAGCAAATGTTTGGCTACAGCAAAGCTGAACTGCTTAAGCTGGGCAGGCAGGGCATACTTGATCATACAGATCCTAACCTTCATTTAATGCTTGCTGATAGAAAAGAAACCGGAAAAATTTCAGGCGAGTTGATCGGTATCAAAAAAAACGGAGAAAAATTTTCTATAGCATTTACATCTTCAATATTTAAAACTAACGATCATGAGGAATATACCTGTACCATTATGCAGGATATAACCGGGCGAAAAGTTATAGAAGAGCAAATGCTCCTTATGCTTAACAATACAGAAGAAGGATTTATTTTATTGGATACCAACCTGGGGATTATAAATTTTAATAAGCAGATAAAAAATATTTATAAAAAATATTTACAACTGAACATGGAGAAGGGGCTTTCTATATTACAATTTGTGCAACCTGAAAGATTAGCGGAGGTACAGGTGATTTACAGAAATGCTTTAGAGGGAAAAATAACTTACAAAGTTTTAGAAACAAAAGGAGAGGATGGATCTTCTCATTATTTTAAAGTAAAATATGCCCCTTCAAAAAACGAATTCGATGAAATAACCGGCATTTTTATTTCCCTTAAAGAGACTACAGAAGAAACAAAATCAAATATTGAATTACAGAAAAGGCAGAAAAAACTTGAGCAGGCAGAAGTAAATTACCGGGAACTTTTTGAAAAATCTTTTGACGGTATTTGCATTCATGATTTGCACAATGGACAAGTGCTTGATCTTAACCATAGAGCATGCGAAATATTCGGGTATAAGAAAGATGATTTTTTAAAAAATGAATTAAATGTTTTTGAAGTTGATTTCCCTGATTTTAATTCAGCTTTACAACCAAAACTGATTGAAGCAGGAAAGGATAATCCTCAATCTTTTGAATGGAAATTAAAAGATAGAAAAGGGGGCTATAACTGGATTGAAATTAGTTTACAAAAAGCCACAATAGCAGGCGTAGAGAGAATATTAGTTTATTACCGACTAATAAATGATCGTAAAAACGCAGCACTGCAATCTGAATTACAAAGGAAAGACAAGGAGGCATTGATTAACAGCACAGACGACCTGATCTGGAGTGTGGGCACTGATTTTAAACTGCTTGCAGCAAACGATGCTTATAAAGCCATGGTTCAAATAATAAGTAATAAACCAGTTAATGAGGGTGATAGTGTTTTAATAACTGAATTTGATGAAATCTTAAATACTAAATGGAAAAGGTATTTTGAAAGAGCATTAGGAGGGGAAAAATATACTATCAATGAACAAATTTTTAATCCTCAAACGCAAAGTATTAATTATGGCTTAATTTCTTTTAATCCAATATTTGGTAATACCAATGAAATAGTAGGAGTAGCCTGTTATTCAAAAAATATAACTGAACTCACTGAGCAGCAGTTGGCGATAGAAACTACAAAAGCTGAACTTGATAATGTGATGAACAGCTCAATGGATATGATTTGTACAGTGGCTAAAGACAATCGGATTGTTAGAGTAAATGCAGCATCAGAAAGCATTTTGGGTTATAAGCCTGAAGAATTGATCGGTAAATTTATTTTTGATTTTGTGTATGATGAAGATAAGGATGAGACCCAAAAGCATGCACAGGAAGTTATGGCTGGTGAGGGTAAAGCCCATTATTATAATCGTTATGTGCGCAAAGACGGTTCATTGGTTTATTTGGAATGGACAGCACAGTGGAATGAAAAAACAAAGTACCGATACGGTGTAGCACGAGATGTAACTGCAAAAGTAGAAGCTGAAAATAAATTAAAACTAAGTGAGCAACGTTTTAAAAGTCTGGTACAGGATGGGGGAGATATGATAGCCATTATAGACGCAAACGCTAATTACACTTATGTAAGTCCTACATCTTTCTCCATACTTGGTTATAAACCGAAAGAATTTGATTTAAAAAATGCTTTTGATTTTATACATGCTGAAGATGTAGAAATGGTGCAAAGCCAGTTTGGATTATTGCAAGACACTAAAAAAATAACGCTCCAGCCCTTTAGGTTTAAGCATAAAAACGGCTTATGGCGCTGGATAGAAACTACGTTAACTAACCTAATTGATGAACCCTCTATACAGGGCATAGTTGCTAATTCCAGAGATATTACGGAACGAAAAAATATTGAAGCAGCATTATTAATCACTAAAGAAAACTATAAAGATCTCTTTGAAAATAGCCCTGCACCTATGCTTATTTTCGATTTTGAAACACTTCAAATTATAGACTGTAACATTGAAACCCTTTTAAAATATGGTTATACTAAAGAAGAATTTTTGCAGCTTACCATTAAAGATATTAGACCACAAGAAGACATTATTAAAATAGAAGCCGTTGTAAGAGATGAAAAGACTTATGGAGCTATTCATAAAAATGTGTGGCGTCATAAAAAGAAAAGTGGCGAAATAATGTACATGGATATAAGTGGGCATTTGATAGATTACGATGGACGAAGAGTTTCTTTTGTTATGCTAATAGATGTAACCGAGAAACTAAAGATGGAAGAAGAGAAGGAATTTGAAAAACGTGATAAGGAAGCCTTAATAAACAATACGAAGGACTTGATATGGAGTGTGAGCAAGGATTACAAACTGTTGGCCGCAAACAATGCTTATGTTTCAAACATGAAATTGCTGACCGGCATCACTGTAACGGCAGGTAATGATGATATGCTGGAGGAATATTTCACCAAGCCCTATTTAAATTTTTGGAGAGCCTCCTACGAAAGAGGTTTTAAAGGAGAGAATTTTAAAGAGGAAATTTACAGTGAGGCTATGGGTAACCGAGATGAAAGATGGCTGGAAGTAAACTTTAACCCTATATACAATGAAAAGGAAGTAACCGGCGTAGCCTGTAATGCCAGAGATATTACAGAGCGTAAAAACGCTGCTGAAGAACTAAGCATATCCGAAGAAAAATATAGACTGCTATTTTACCACAGCATAGTCCCTAAAATGATTTACGATATTAAAACGCTTACTGTCCTTGAAGTAAATCAGAAAGCTATAGAACATTATGGTTATTCCAAAGCGGAGTTCCTCCAACTTAACATTAAATACTTGAGTCCGAAAGAAGACTTTGAAAAATTTGACATTATTATTAAAGACGCATTGGAAAAAGAAAGTTCCGTTTCAGGTGTTGTTACGCATATCAAAAAAAATGGAGAGCATATTAAAGTTGAATTTGCCGAAAATAAAATATTATATAATAATAAAAATTGCAGAATAATAGTAATTCATGATGTTACTGAAAGAGAAGCAGCCCTGCAGATTTTAAAAGTCAAAGACGCTCAGCTGGAAACTGCGCAACAGATTGCCAAACTCGGTTATTGGCAATTAAACATAAAAACGCAGGCAATTTTTTGGTCAAAGGAAATTTATAAAATCTGGGATTTGCAGGAAGACTTTAAACCTGATGAAAGTTTTTTTATTTCTACTCTTCACCCAAATGATAAAATTAATTTTATTCAAAAGCAAAATGCGGCCATTAATGAAGAAAAGAATTTTGATATTGAGCATAGAATAATATTGGCAGATGGTACCATAAAGTGGATTCATGAAAAAGCCCGCATTGAAAAAAGTTTAAACGGTGAAGTTGTTTTTTTCTCCGGCACAGCACAGGATATTACCGAAAGAAAAACTGCCGAAGAAAAAATAACGCATTCCAACGAACGCTATGAGCATGTTACCAAAGCCACCTACGATGCCATTTGGGAATGGGACATTGAAAAAAATACTATTTACAGAGCGGAAGGGTTTGAAAGAACTTTTGGTTTTAACCTTAATGAAATAAACACACCGGAAACAGTATGGGAAAATTTTATACATGAAGAAGACAGGCAACAGGCAAATGAAAGTATACACTCAGCTATAAAAAGCGACAAAGATTATTGGAGCCATGAGTACCGTTTGATAAAACCTAGCGGAGAACATGCTTATGTGGAAGACCGGGCTTACATTTTAAGGAATGCAGCCGGAGAAGCGCAACGTGTTATAGGAGCCTTACGAGATATTACAGAAAGAAAATATTACCACGACCTTGAAATTTTGGAGAGGGACATACTTGAAAAAAATGCGCAAGGTGATAAAAGTATTGAAGAAGTAATAGGGAATTATATTGTAGGAATACAAAAACTGCATCCGGGCATGATATGCTCCACGCAAAAACTGGAACACAATAGACTTTACAATATATCATCTCCGGATCTGCCACAAGATTTTTTAGCAGTGATAAATGGAGTAGCAATAGGTGACAATGAAGGTTCATGTGGAACTGCTGCTTACCTTAAAGAAAAAATTACTGTTACAGATATTGCCACTGATATTAGGTGGACAAAATATAGGGACACAGCATTACATGCGGGGCTAAAAGCCTGTTGGTCTACCCCCATTTTCAACTCAAAAAATAATGTAATTGCGACCTTCGCTATTTATTATCAAAAAATAAAAACGCCTACTGCACAGGAGGAAAATACAATTAACAGAGCCGCTAATATTTTACAGACAATCCTGGAAAGTTATCACAGACAAGCTGCACTTTTAGAAAGTAACCAGCGATATTTAAATGTCACCAAAGCGACTTTTGATGCAATATGGGATTGGAATATTTCTTCTGACGAGGTTTACTGGGGAGAATCGTATAAACAACTTTTTGGGCAAATAGAGGATGATCAGTTGAATGATATTGAAAAAGTAATTGCTAGACTGGCCCCTGATGAAAAAGAAAAAATACTTAGCAGTGCCGATGATGCAATAAAAGGAACAGCTGCAAACTGGATACTTGAACACCGGTATTTAAAAGCGGATAAAAGCTATGCATATGTTTTAAACAAAGCATTAATTGTAAGAGATGAAAATGGAAATGCCACAAGAGTTTTTGGTGCCATGCAGGATATTACGCAGCAGAAAAAAGAAGAGCAACGTTTAAAACTAATGAGTTCTGTAGTTACCTCAACCAACGATGCGGTATTGATTACAGAGGCAGAACCTTTTGATGAACCGGGCCCTAAGATTGTTTATGCCAACGCTGCTTTTGCAAAAATGACGGGCTATACCGATGACGAATTGATTGGAAAAACACCTCGTATGTTTCAGGGACCAAAAACAGATAAACTGCAACTAAAACGTTTGAAGGAATCGATGAAAAAATGGGAAGCTTGTGAGGTTACCATTATGAATTACAAAAAAAACGGCGAAGAATTCTGGAGCAATTTTACCATTAGTCCGGTCGCAGATGAAAAAGGCTGGTTTACCCATTGGATTTCCGTTGAAAGAGATGTTACCGAACCCAAAAATGAGGAACTCCAAAAAGAACTGCTACGAAAAATAAGAATCATTTTTAATGAGCCTATGGGTATAAAAGTGACGCTGGATAAGGTTTTAAAAGATGTTACGTTATTTGGTGATTTTTGTTTTGCAGAATCGTGGCTGTTGAGTGCAGATAAGAAGGAAATAAAAAGAGTTACTTATTATGTGGCAGATGTGAAAATAAGAAGCAGATTAAAAAAGACTTCTCAACTGCATGTACAAAAAAGAGGCGAAGGCATTGTTGGAAAGGCATGGGAAACAATGGAATTGCAAAACTGGGAGGCGAATAAAAAATCCCTCCCGATTTTAGATGAAGCTGTTTTGGTAAATGCCGGTGTAAACAAACTATATGCCCTGCCATTTTTAAATAATGCAGAAATAATTGGTGTACTGGTTTTTGGCTTAACTAGCCCTGAGCAAAATTTTGTAAAAAATGAAAATTTGTTTAACACCCTCAAAATGTACTTGGGTGCAGAAATTAAGCGGAAACAGTTAGAACAGGAGCTGAATCAGATTTTTAATTTGGCACCAGATATAATTTCTACGGTAGGTAATGATGGTTATTTTAAAAAAATAAATCCTGCTGCAAGTGATTTACTTGAGTACACAGTAGAAGAATTAATGGCAAAGCCTTTAATGGATTTTGTCCACCCGGAGGACAGGAATAAAACCGGCAGTGAATTAGATGATCTGATAACCGGTAAAACAACTTATTATTTTGAGAACCGCTACATAACGAAGTCAGGCAAAATAAAATGGCTTGCATGGACAAGTACGCCATCTTTAGAAGATGAGCTAATATTTGCAGTAGCAAAAAATATTACTGAAAAGAAAGATCTGGAGGTAGTGCTGAATAAAGCAAACCAGCTTGCCCGAATAGGCAGTTGGGAACTCGACATTGAAAAAGAGTTCCTTTATTGGTCAGATATTACAAAAGAAATTCATGAAGCACCTTTAGATTATGTACCAGCCTTAGCGACGGCAATGCATTCCTACAAAGAAGGTAAAAACAGAGATGAGATGAACCAACGGATTGCAGATGCTATAGAAAAAGGAATTGCATGGGATGTGGAATTGGAAATTATAACCGAAAAAGGAAATGAAAGATGGATACGATCTATTGGCGAAACGGAATTTAAGGATGGTAAGTGTATAAAAGTTTATGGCAGTTTACAGGATATTGATGAGCGTAAAAGAGCTGAAGAAAATATTAGAAACAGTGAAGAAAGAAGAGAATTAATAATGAACAATGCATTAGATGCTATTATATGTATTGATAAAAACGGGGATATAACTTTCTGGAACCCGCAGGCTCAACATATTTTTGGTTGGGAAGAACAGGAAGTAATGGGTAAAAAACTTTCAAACATCATTATACCGGAGCAGTATAAAAAGCGCCACGATAACGGTATGAAAAATTATTTTAAAACCGGCAAAGGGAAAGCTTTAAATACATTGCTTCAACTTTCTGCTATTCGAAAATCAGGAGAAGAATTTCATATTGAATTGACGGTGCTCCCTATAGAGCAGCACAATGAAGAATTTTTCTGTGCATTTATAAGAGATATCACAGAACGTAAAATTTCTGAAACAAGATTACTGCAACTGAACCACGACCTGCAAAAGCAAACAAAAGATATGATAGCTGTGAACACAGAACTGGAACAGTTTGCATATGTCGCCTCCCACGATTTGCAGGAGCCCCTAAGAATGATAACAAACTTTATAACACAGCTCGAAAAAAAGTATGAACATTTATTGGATGAAAAGGGA
>JANXTN010000275.1 GCA_025352435.1 Ferruginibacter sp.
AGCTCAAAAAATACACCTGTCATGGCCGGACGAAGATCATCATTGCTCACCGCAAAAATAGTTTTGTTGATGGCGGTTACTAAACCTGTTGAAGTCATGGTGAAACTGTTAGCATCATCTGCTGCAGGTTCCTTTGGGAAATTATCAGGATTTTCGCCCATTACTTTGTACTTACCATTATCGCTTGTAAGTTCTACTGCAAAAGTTTTATTATCTATATTAAAAGTAAGTGGCTGCTCAGAAATATTTTTTAAAGAATCCAATAAAATTTTTGCGGGAATACAAACACGGCCACTTTCTTTAGCTTCAATATCGAGGTGCACTTTCATTACCGTTTCTAAATCGGTAGCTGTTACGGTAAGTTTATTAGATTCTATTTCAAAAAGAAAATCTTCGAGAATGGGCAATACTGTATTTGCATTTATTACACCACTTATTTGTTGCAGTTGTTTCAGCAGTGCTGAAGAAGAAACGATAAACTTCATATTTCTATTTTATGTGAGCCAAAGATATAAGATTGATAGCAGAAAATTTTTATGTTTTACTACGATTAAATGCACATTTTTGTGAAGCGATGGCATTTGAAACAAAAAATATTGGAACAGAAAAGGCGTTTGAAAAAGCAAAGTATTACTGTGCTTATCAAGAGCGAAGCCATGCGGAGGCGAAGAAAAAATTGTACAGTTTCGGGTTGTCCAAAAATGAAGTAGAGCTGCTGATGAGCCAATTGATTGAAGAGAATTATTTAAATGAAGAACGTTTTGCTATTGCATTTGCCGGAGGCAAATTCAGGGTAAATGAATGGGGTAAAACAAAAATAAAATATGAATTAAAACAAAGACAGGTAAGTGACTACATTATTAAAAAAGCCCTTGCTGCCATTCTGGATGATGACTACGAAAAGACGTTAAAAAGATTAGCGGAAGAAAAACTTGCTACGCTAAAAAGTGAGAAAAATATATTCACTAAAAAAAGTAAACTGCAAAATTATTTAGTAGGGAAGGGTTATGAATTCAATTTAGTAGCCGGTGTGTTGAAAGATGTATGAAAGATTGCCACGGATTACACGAATTCTCATGAATAAACACCCATACATGATACCTAGGAAACTAAACAATCAACCAACTAAACCACTTCGCATTCATCTCCCCATTTTCTGCGGCACTCTGCTGTTTCTCCGCAATGATCATCATCATGTTGAGAACATTCATCTGCACATGCATCGCAAATAGTTGCGCAGAGCTTACTTATTTCTTTTATGTGCATACTTCCTAAACTCATTAACTCAGCAGCAGCAGCATAACATATAGCCGCACATTCCATAATTTAACTGGATACAATTTGCACGCATATTTGAAGCCTCATGACGTGCACATGAAGAAGCACAATGGTTGCATATGGCAGCGCATCGAAGACAAGCTTCTATACAAAATTTATACTGATGGTAGCCTGTTATAATATGTAATTTGATTTTAAATGTTTCAAATTTCAGCCACTAAGTGTGGTGAGCGATTTATCTTTGCTACATAAATAATTGGTCTATATCTTAAAAATTTTAATTACAATTAATGGCGGAAGATCTTAATATAATCACAGGAACTAAACAGGAACAATATGAAACATTGTTGCCGCAAATAATTGCATTGATAGATGGTGAAAAAGATGTTATTGCAAACCTTGCAAATATTGCAGCTGCATTAAAAGAACAATTTAATTGGTTGTGGGTGGGCTTTTATATTGTAAGGGAAGATGAGTTGGTGCTCGGCCCTTTTCAGGGCCCTGTTGCTTGTACAAGAATAAAAAAAGGCAGAGGTGTTTGTGGAAAGGCCTGGGCTAATGCAGCTACTTTGATTGTAGATGATGTTGAAAAATTTCCTGGTCATATTGCTTGTAGCAGTTTGTCTAAATCAGAAATTGTGGTACCCATAATTATTAATAATACCGTAGTTGCTATTCTTGATGCAGATAGTGAACAGCTAAGCCATTACGATAACACTGATAAAGTGTATTTAGAAAAATTAGTTCAAGGACTAGCGTTTTAAAAAATATGCCGGAGATAGAAATCTCCGGCCTTGCTTACCTCTGAAACCACAAAAAATCGTTCTATATAGTAAAGTGTTTATTTAAATGAGAAACCTTTATAAAAAGCATTTGGTGATCGTACGAAAAATGGATGGGCTGGCTTTTTAGAGGATAGTAAGGGATGCAATTGATAACTGATTCTTCTGCAAAGAAAAAGTATTTTTTGGGAAAAACAGCATATAAATAAAAATAAATTTAAGCCACTAAATTAGTAGATTATTTGCCCGATTAATTTCCATTGCAGCTAGCTCATAAACCTTCTTTTGCTTGCGGTCGTACCACCATTTTGGAGCAGTTTTTTTCATAAATGTGTCAATTCCACGCATGCCGAACAATTTCCATAAACCACCAAGTTTGCCGCCAAGGTTACCTTGCATAGCCCGCAAACTCATCGCAAAACCTGATTCTATATACTCCATATGGTGCCAAAAGCCTGCAGGCATAAATAAAGTATCGCCATGTTCTAAAATAACTTCATAACCATTTGCTTTTTTTACTGCGGGAAAATTTTCATAATCAAATGATTTGCTGTAGCCGGCATAATTTGCAAGGCTTAAAACTTCCCAGGGTTTGCGGTAAAGTTTATATTGTTCTTCATGAGGAAAAAGCAGCACTCTTTTTTTACCCGCAAATTGTGTGTGCAAAATATGGCTCATGTCTATATCGAAATGCATATGTGTAACGGATCCTTCGCCGCCCACAAAAAGCATCGGGTATTTTTTTACAAAACCTTTCATCAATTCATCGGGCCATGTAAAATCTTTTACTATCTGCGGAGCATGTTGAAAAATATTGAATAAGAATATGCGAAGGTCAAGCGGACCTGCTTTTACTTTTCTGAGGTAATCGCCAAATTTCATGTAAGCATCAGCCGTATTAATGGGGGTGTAAGAATCACTTTTAATATTATTATACACGCCTACTTCACTTTCACCTACAGTATCTATAAAATAATCCCAATTCCATTTTTTGTATGCAGGCCATTTTTTTGCCAGATCTTTCATTATTAATGGTTTCCCGGTGTTGTAATACAGATTTTTAAAATCCTCAGCGGATATAGAGTCTACAACATCAACAGGTTTAAGCTGCATAAATTTTGGTTTTATTAATTAGCAAAAATAACAAGAATAAATTACAGTGTTGTAACAGCAATTGTTACAAAAAATAAAAAAGAGAAAACAGCTTGATTGATAAACAGCTGTGCTTTTTTGTAGAAAAATATTTGCACTCACTTTCCTTCGTTACCGTTAAAAGCAAACGAAAAAGATTAAAGACATATAAATTAGTTATAGCTCTTCCGCAAAAATGTTGAAACTTTTTCTGTGGTATTTACAGAGGCCGTTTTGTTCTATGGCTTTCCGGTGAGTGAATGTACCGTAGCCTTTGTTTTTATCCCACCCGTAATGGCTATATTCTTTATGTATTGTAGACATATACTCGTCTCTGTAAGTTTTTGCCAAAATACTTGCTGCCGCAATAGATGCATAAATGCTATCACCTTTCACTATGCATTTATGCTTTATGTTTTTATAAGGTAAAAAGCGATTCCCGTCAATCAGCAATTGAACGGGTTGCTTTTCTAATTTGTCAAGCGCCAAATGCATGGCCTTGTAAGAAGCCTGTAAAATATTTATGGTATCTATTTCATTGTTGCAAACCTCTCCTACTGCAAAAGCCAGGCTTTCTTTTTCAATAACGGGTCGAAGTTCTTCTCTCTGCTTTGCAGACAAAAGTTTACTGTCATTCAATAGTGGATGAAAAAAATCTTTAGGTAAAATAACAGCAGCAGCAAACACAGGCCCGGCATAGCAGCCACGTCCTGCTTCATCTACACCGGCTTCGGTTTTGGTTTTATATAAATATGGACGTAGCATTTAACATGCAAATATCATTTAATCATTCCAGATTTAGCAAACAGCTTTACGTAATTTTGCAGCATTAATTTTTTTATATGACTGCTGCAAAAAAATGGGTGTTTGCCACTTTTATTCTTACGTTCCTGGTAATTATAGCAGGTGGTATTGTACGCACTACACAGAGCGGTATGGGTTGCCCGGATTGGCCAAAATGTTTTGGTTTATGGATTCCGCCAACAAACGCTTCTCAATTGCCACCTGATTTTGAAAAGTTTTTAAAGGCACAGGATATTGACCATACTTTTAATGTTTACCACACATGGATAGAATATGTAAACCGTTTGCTTGGTGCATTGCTCGGCGTTTTTGCAGTAATACAATTTGCTATTTTATTTTCTAAACGAGATGTAAACAGACCTGCGTTTAATTTATCAATTGCCTTTTTAGTAGGGGTAATTTTAACCGGCTTGTTTGGAGCAATTGTGGTAAAATTTAACCTTGCCCATGTAAGTATTTCCGTTCATTTATTTTTTGCAATAGTATTGGCCCAAATACAATTGGCGTTGCTGATGAGTACCCGGGGGAAATTATTTAAGAAAACTACGGGTACAAAAATGAGAAAAGCGATTTTGTTTTTATTACTCATAATTTTTACACAAAGCATTTTAGGTACAATGGTGAGAATGTATATAGACGATATATCATCTGCATTGCATTTTGAGCAAAGGGAAGCATGGCTTGCAAAAACGCCTTTGGCATTTATTATTCACCGCTCATTTTCCTGGATAGTTTTACTTTCAGTTTTTTATGCAAACTGGTATTGCAGAAAAGTTCCTGTACTTGCAAACCCTTTAAAAAAACTAACGGGTATCATATTACTGAGTGTAGTAACAGGCGTTGTTTTATATTATTTAGAAATGCCTGTTGTTGCACAACCACTACATTTATTTTTAGCGTCCATCGCAATCACACAAACGATGTTTATACTTCTTTACACAAAAAATACAACAGATTTAATGAAGCCGCAGGTTTTATAAAAGCAAAAATTTATTATATTGTAAGTAAGAACAAACTGCACAATTATGAATTGGCTTAAAAATGTATTTTTCTCTCTGCCAATACAGTTGTTCATTTTGCATTTTCGAAAACACCAGGTATTGCTTATTTTTTGGTGTGCGCTGTTCAGCACCGTTGCAAGCAGGTTTATGAAAAATTTCGGCGCTGATACTTTATTTTTTTCTCCCGAATATTTAGGCTCAGTGAATTTTTATGGTACGTTTATTACTGGTATTTCGCTGGGAATTTTGATAATGAGTTGGAATATCACCACCTTTATTTTGCACAGCAAAAGACTGAGGTTCTTAGCCACCACATCTCATCCTTTTTTAAATTATTGTATAAACAATGCTTTAATTCCTCTTTTGTTTGTTCTCTTTTATTTTATAAAACTTTATCAGTTTAATGATTACAAAGAGCTGATGCCGGTAAGCGAAATAATGCTTGAATTGCTTGGTATTTTCAGCGGCATATTTATTTTAATCTTATTTTCTTTTGCTTATTTTTTTGGTGCAGGAAAGACTATTGAAAGAACAATGATTCCGATCATAAAGGACAATAACCTTTTCAATAAAACATTTGGTAAGAGAGAAAATAAATTTGATGAGTTTTCTTTAAAGTCTCTTTGGTATGTGAGCACCTCTTTCAACATTATCAAATGCAGAAATGTTTCGCATTACCGACAGGAATTTTTAGATACAGTTTTTAAACGCCATCACTTGGCGGCTATTTTAAGTATAGTTGTAGCTTTTATCCTCATAGTTACTACCGGCTTTTTGCAGGATTATTTATTGTTTGAAATCCCTGCAGCTGCGAGTATTTTAATTGTTTTTGCATTACTAATTTCTGTAATTGGAGCCCTTTCCTATTTTTTGGAAAGCTGGAGTTTGTTAGCTGTAATCATTATCCTTTTTGGATTAGATATTTTATACGAAAAAGAAATAATTGATCCGAGTAATAAAGCATATGGTTTAAATTATGAAGATAAAAAGGATAGGCCATTATATGACAACAATACTTTGCTGGCGCTTTGTACAGCAGAGAAAATTAAAGAAGACAAACTAAAAATGATTGAAGTGCTAAGCAAATGGAAAGCCAGGCAAAAAACTAATAGGCCGATAATGGTGTTTATTAATGTGAGCGGCGGAGGGCTTCGAAGTGCAGCTTTTACAATGAATGCATTACAAAAAACAGACAGCATTTGTGGAAGTGAATTAATGAAAAAAACTTTTCTGATAAGTGGTGCAAGTGGTGGCATGCTTGCGGCAGCTTATTACAGAGAATTGTATTCAAGGAAGCTTAGAGATACATCACAAAATATTTATGATAAAGAATATACCGATAACATCGCCAAAGATCTTTTAAACCCTGTGTTCACCTCCTTAATGGCTAGAGATATTTTTGCGCCTGTACAAAAATTTTCTGTTGATAATAACTCTTACGTGAAGGACAGGGGTTATGCTTTTGAAAAAAAACTTTCGGAAAATACCGGACAGCTTTTAAACAGACAATTAAAAGATATACAGAGAGAAGAATCTTCCGGAGCAGTCCCGCTACTCTTCTTTAATGCGGTTATAAAAGGCGACGGACGAAAAATAATGATCAGTACACAACCTATAAGTTTTATGATGAGACCTTATGAAATGGAAGCAAAAAACACCACAGGTATTGATGCTATAGATTTTGCTGCTTTTTTTAAAAATTGCCAGCCATTTAATTTAAGAATGCTTACTGCACTGAGAATGAATGCCACGTTTCCTTATGTTTTGCCCAATGTATGGTTGCCAAGTAAGCCTGTGATAGATGTCATGGATGCAGGCTTAAGAGATAATTATGGGCAGGAAACAAGCCTGCGTTTTATTGATAATTTTAAGGAATGGATTGAGGAAAATACTGGAGGCGTTTTGTTGTTGCAAATAAAAGACAGACCGAATGCAGACTTGCAGCAAACTTTTGAAACAAATTCTGCCACAGATATGATAGTAACACCTGCTACCATGTTGCAACACAACTGGTTTAAAATGCAGGAGTATTACCAGGCGGACCAGTTTAATTATTTTAAAAATTCTGTAAATTTTTCAATGTACAAATCCGTCATAATGTATCTTCCTGAAAAACAAGAACAAACGGCCGCATTGAATTTCCATTTATCTCGTAGAGAGAAAAGAGATATTGTAGCATCATACACCAATGTACAAAATCAAAAAGAAGTATTTAAAATTGCAAATCTTTTAAAGTGATCAAGGTTGATACAGAAGGAAGGCCTGTTCTATAATTTCTACATCAAATGACATAGCAGTTTCTGTGGGTTCACCATCAATATGAAATGGCGCATTGTCAAAATTCTGAATGGTTATTTTCTTGGTTTGAAAATAAAGAATTGATTTGTCTGAATTCCGGACCGGAGAAATCTTTCCATCTTTAATGTGTTTCAATAATTTAAATACTAAACTAAACTTTCCAGCTTTTTTCACAATTACAATATCCAGCAACCCGTCACTAAGGCTAGCTTTGGGAGCAATCACAATACTGTTTCCAAACTGGTTACTGTTAGCTATGCTTAAAAAAAATGCGTTTGTTGTAAATGTATTTCCGTTGACAGAAACTCTAAAGCGGAAAGGTTTTGCTTTAAAAAAATTCTTTAATGTTTGTTTGATATAAGTGGATGAACCACGTGTTGCTTTCCTCGCAAAATCATGCGAAACCTGTGCATCAAAACCCAGTCCACACAAATGGCAACTGTAGTTTTTATTGATGGTAAGAGCATCAACAAAACTTGCTTTTCCATTCAATATAACTTCCAATGCTTTCTTATAATCTTTTGGTATACCTGCGGTAAAAGCCATGCCGTTCCCGGATCCTAATGGAATGATTCCGACTCTGATTTTTGTTTTTACTAAGTAAGATGTTATTTGATTTACTGTACCATCGCCACCACAAATAATTATATCAGTGATACTTTCACGTAATATTTTTTCTTTTAAAAATGAATAGTTACCATTTTCCCTGGCGCTTAAAATCTCATGACGATATTGAAGGTTTGTAAGCTTTTCCTCTATGTATGAACGGATATTTTTTTTATTGGCCGTGCCTGATATGGGATTTATAAAAATTAAAAAATTACGGGTACTCAAAACAAGACGGTAGTTTAGTAAATAAATGTGCTGTAATATCCTACATTATTTATTACCATTTTAAAAGTGCACTTCCCCAAGTGAAGCCGCTGCCAAATGCCGCAAGACAAACCAAATCTCCTTCTTTTATTTTTCCTGCTTCCCAGGCTTCGCACAAAGCAATAGGGATAGATGCTGCAGTAGTGTTACCGTATTTTTCTATGTTATTAAATACCTGCTCATCTTTTAACTGCAGTTTTTGTTGTACAAATTGTGCTATGCGAAGATTTGCCTGATGTGGAATTAATAAGTCAATATCCGTTGTCTTAAAATTATTTTTCTCCAACGCTTCTGCTATCACTTCAGGAAACTTCACGATCGCTTTTTTAAACACTGCAGGCCCATCCATGATCGGAAAGTTTTGTCCATTCTCCAACATCTCGTGGCTCATAAACATTTCACCCCTTGGGGCCTCTACAAAGTTTGCCAGTTTTTCTTTCAGCCAATGGTTGGCATGCGTACCAGGGTTAGGCATCGCTAATATTTCTGCGCTTTCGCCATCGCTGTGTAAATGTGTACTTAAAATTCCCGGTGCTTCTGTTGGTTGCAAAACTACTGCACCAGCCCCATCTCCAAATATTACAGAGATGTTTCTACCTCTTGTAGAAAAGTCTAACCCGAAAGAATGCTTCTCACTTGCAACCAATAAAATATTTTTATACATACCTGTTTTTATGAACTGGTCTGCTACAGAAAGTGCATAAATAAAACCGCTGCATTGGTTGCGTATATCTAATGCACCAATCTCCTTCATCTTCATGGCACGTTGTACCAATACGCCACAACCGGGGAAATAATAGTCAGGACTGAGCGTAGCAAAAATGATGAAATCTACATCCTGTGCGGTAATGCCTGCTCGCTGTAATGCAATCTCAGCGGCCTTTACGCCCATAGTTGTGGTAGTTTCTTCTGTGCGGTGTGCATATCTGCGTTCCTGTATCCCGGTGCGCTCCTGTATCCATGCGTCACTGGTTTCTATATATTCTGTAAGGTCGTTATTGGTAACTATATTTTCAGGAACGTACATTCCTATTCCTGCAATTTTTGTATTAAACATGCAATCTATTTTAGCCACGCAAATTACATTAATTGTATTGGATATGAAACGGTTTCAAATGAAACCAACATTTATTTCACTGTATCCTTTTGCGGAGCATTTAACGAACGCCACAACATATCTTTTAATTGTAAAAGATTGTATCCGGTTATAGATGAGAAAAATATAGAAGTAATGTTTTGCGGCAATTCTTTTTTTATGCTTCCCGCAATTCTTCGTCGAGCATATCTGCTTTGCTGATGGCAATTACAAAATCTTTCTGCAGCATTTCCGGATTGTATTCCTGCAATTCGTTTCGTAAAATTTCAAATTCTTTTTTATGGTCTGCGCTATCTGCAGGTATTACAAAAAGTAGAATTGAGTTTCTTTCAATATGGCGAAGA